>DATIPL010000251.1:0-3010 GCA_035471965.1 Gammaproteobacteria bacterium | reverse complement strand
GAATGTAGACTGCTCGGAGGGCTCGGCGAAATATGTCGAGGACTGCCCGGTCTGCTGTCAACCGATTCGATTCGAACTCCGCATACGCGAAGACGGCACCGTTGCCGGTTTCGAAGCATCGCGCGAGAACGAGTAATCAGTGAAAATGGTCGTCGCTCCACGGCCTCGAGCCCACCGCAATCGGCAAAGCATCAGCCGGAATAGAGTAGACCCAGAGGCCCCTGTTTTTCTGAATGAGGTCCGGCCAGATCGAGTCCGTGGCCTTGTCGAACACCGTTTCCGAATCAGCCGCAGCGATCAGCCAGTCGCCGCGCATCAACTCCGCGTCGAGCTGACCAGGCCCCCAGCCGGAATACCCCGCATAAGCCTGAAAGGCCGCTACGGCTGACTGTTCAGCAAGCACCTCGCGAAGGGTCTTGAGGCTGGTGCTGGCGTATACACCGTCGACGATCTGTTCCGAATGGCGTGGTCGACTGGTTGACCTCAGCAGAAGGAACAGCTGGGTTCTGCCCACGGGGCCGCCGATGAATACCAGCTCCTGGCGATCCCTCAGCACTTCTTCCCCTGGAAGCAGCGACGCCAGCGAGATTTCAGTCGGTCGGTTTATGATCAGCCCGACGGCTCCGGTATCGTCGTACTCGAGCAGCAGCACCACGGTTTGAGAGAAGTTCGGATCACTGAGGGATTCGCTTGCGATTAGAAAAACGCCTTTGCCCGGCGCCTCACCGGACCGGAGTTCTCCGGGAGACGTGGCCGACCTCCGGGCTGCGGGCAAATCGTCACCTGCGCGTACGAAGCAGCCGGCCGCCTGAATGCTCGACCGGGACGCGCCGGAATCCTCCGCCGCTTCCGTTTCACCCGCGCCCGGAGGCGCGAGCACGAGCAAGACTAAAAGCGGTATGAGACGAATGAAGTCCATCGGCGCGGCGGTTCGGTTGACGTTCGGGAATTACCGGCCGATTCCAGCGAAGGCGGCTCGGCACCCGGATTGCTTTGTTGCCATTTTATCATCCGCTCACAGTGTCGCGCCGCCTTCACTGGCTCGAGCCTCGTCTTCTTCGTCGCGAAGAGCAAAAAAAAGCCGCGAAAAACGCGGCTTAAATCAAGGGGAGGAGACTCAACTTGAGCTGAAGCTCTGGTCGATCAGGTGATCCGGAGGGTGAACAATCGCGTCAACGGTCAAAGTGCTCGAAGCCTATTCGGCCCTCGGCCGCTGACGACGTACTCAAATTCACGCCGGCGCCTCATCGACTCGAGGAAAGTATGGCAACGGCCCGGACGGGCGCATGCGACGGCGGTCACACTCCGGGAATGTGACTTGTGAGACTGGTCACGCAACGGAGGTGGGGAGAAATGCATTCTGGAGATTGGCGCTCGACGCCGCGGGCAGCGGGCTTGCGACGCGACTGCCGTCAGCGGCCAAACCGCGCGACCCATTGCCGCACGCAGCGTTTCAAAGCGGCCCGCTCTTCAGCGCTGATTCCCCGGGGGTCGAAGCGGTATCGATAGTGGGCCGGCAGGATGTCAGCCACTATTTCATCAATGCCGTCGGCGTCTCCTCGACGTTGCAGCCGCAGCAGCCAGCGGCCGAGCGGCTCGCCGGACGCGCGTGCGATGCCGCGCTTCTCCAGCAGCCGCAGCAGCGGATAGACATCCGAATCGGCGCCTGGCTGAACGCGTCGATCGAGACTCCGCCTCTCTCCCCGCAATCTGCCGGACATGCGCTGGGTTCGAACCAGCCGCCAGAGCAATACGGCGAGCAGCGGGACAATCAACCAGAGAAGGTTGGTGGACGGCTCCTCCTCGTCACTGCTCCATCGCCAGCGAGAGAACTTGAACGCCAGCCAGGACAACAAATCGTACGGTCCCTCCCACCATGAGGCGGCGTCCGCTTCGATCGTCCCCCACACCGGCGGCGTAGTGTCGAAAACAATCCACCCGCCATTGAGATAAGCCAGAGTCCAGGAATGGGCGTGGCGGCGACGTACGACGAAGCTGTTTTCCAGCGGACTGTACTCTTGCACCGAAAAACCGGTAGCGTAACGCGCCGGTATTCCAAGCGATCGCAGCAGCAGCACGGTTGCCGTGGCAAAGTACTCGCAGTGGCCGCTGCGCGTGTTCAAGAGAAAATCGTGCAACGGCGTTGCCTCCACTGCCGTTCTGCGAAGGACGAGAGAATACTCGAAGCGTGTAAGAAAAAACTGCTGCAGCTTTTTCAGCGCGACCGCGGGAGCTGCATCTTGCAGATCGAGCTCGGCCGTCACCTTTGCCAGCAGCGGCGCGACGTCTCGCGGCATCATCAGGTCTTGCGGCCCGGGCGGAAGCTCGAACGACCGCCCCGGCGCATACTTCGCGGTGTACCGTATGAGCCCCGGGCCGCGATTCACCCTGAAGGCACCCAGAGTGTGCTTGTGGAGTTCTTCAACCGGAAGGTTCTCGATCCTGAAGGTTCCCCGCGGAAGCGCGAGCATTCCCCGACCGTACAAGAGCGAGCGGGAAATGCGCACCGCGCGTGAATTCTCGGGCGAAACGGCCGCGATGTCCCACGTGGTGCCCTCGAGATCGGAAATCAGCTCTTCAGAGCCGGTGTTGCCCGCGAGCCAAACATTCTTGCTGAAGGATCGGTAAGTGGCCTCGTGCAACAAGGTGGGCACCCCAGCGCCATCCAGGTCTTCAACACGCAAAAGAATTCTATCCGACTGTTTGAGGCGACCGATTTCTCCCATCGCGGTATAGCTGCGGAAAGGGTTACGGTAGCTGATGATCCGGTCGCGAAAGAAATTCATCACCACCGGCTCGATCGCCCGCCGCGCTTTCAACACCCCGATCTGGTTGAGATAGCCGACGCCGACCGCGAGCGCGAGGACACAGAGCCAAACCGCGATGGGAAAAGTGCGCGGCCGATTGTAAAACAGCACGTAGGCGAACACGCCCACGAGTCCGGCGAAAAGCCACGCGCCACCGGATTCACCGGCGGTGGCCGAAACCAGGCAGATCACGATGTAAGGAA
>DATIPL010000250.1:0-2789 GCA_035471965.1 Gammaproteobacteria bacterium | reverse complement strand
GATTCCGTCGCTGTCGAACAACGGCCCGAAGTCGAAAAGATATCGAACGGTGATGACCCCGTTATAAGTCACGCCGGGGATATTGGGGAACCCGAGCGCGGCCTGCGGAACGATTCCGGTCACGGTCGCCGGCTGCGGAACTGAGAACACCGCCGTTCCGTCTGCCACCCTCGGCACCTGACTCGGCGGCGGCGGGACATCCTTTGACACCCATTCATCGAGCGCGACGAACAGGGCACGGAGGGCGGCACTGGGGTTGGTCGTGTTCCGGAACTGCTGGCAATTGCCCATGGACAGCGGCGGCGCGCCGCTGACCGTGTGCTCCACACCCGACAAAAGGTAGAAGCGGGCGTTCGGCGGGTCGGGAATGTCGTTGCCCAGGGAGTCGGTATGAACGAGCGACCCCGTCTTCACCCAGTACTCGTTGGCCGAGTTCACCTCCAACGCTTTCGCGCAGGTGGCGCTCGCCGTGCACCGCTCGCTTCGGCCGGCGATCTTGCCGGAGATCGGATCCTGCATTACCGGATAGGCGAACGGGAAGACACCCTCAGGGTAGAAGTGATTCTGGCGATTGCGTTCGGTTCTCGCCGTCTGCCCGAAGCGGTAGTTGATGGCGTCGCCGGTGCCCGCGCCGATCCAGTTCAGGATCCCGTCGATGACCCGCTGCCCATTCTCGTCCTCGTTGAAGCCCAGGGTTTGAAAGTCGTTCATGTACCGCGCCGGCTGCGAGATGGAGAAGGTGTAAGTGTGCTGGACGTGCCCGGCGAGAGGGTTGGGATTACCATAATCGTCGGTGGTCGCGTGGCGCAGGAACGACAGGAAATCCCGCGTCGCGGCCAGGCCGAGACCAAGCACCAGCGGTTGCTGCGCGGTGTAGATGAGCTCGTAGATGTGGCTCTGCTGGAACGGAGTGCCTGCCGGCAGCAGACGGATTGTCGTCTCGTCCACATATTCCCAGTCGCTGGACGGGACGATCGTCGGCGAATCGTTCAGGAACTGCTTCACGGTGAGGGTCGCCTGGTTCTCGTCCAGAGTCGCCGCGGGATAAGCCAGCGAGTACGCCACGCTCGTGCTGTTGTCGAAGTTGATGTACTCGTACGACGGTCCCGTGATTGTGACTCCGTTGTTGGTGGCTTCCGGAACGGTGATGGTCAGGCGGTTGTTTCCGGGCGCCGCCAAAGGGTCCCAGCCGTTCCAGGCCAGGCTGTATCCCTGGTACATCAGGAATGCACCGCCGGCATCCTCCGCCGTGGTGGGATCGTTTCCAGAGGCTGAAAGGTTCAGGGGGCCGAACAGCTTGTTGCCGCGGTTGTTCACCTCCATGAAAACCTTATGGTTGCCTTTGCTCAGGTCCACCGGTTTCAGAATATAGATATCCATCGAGTACTCGACCATTCCGCTGCCGTTCGTCGCAGCGAGGTCGATGTCCGTGATCACCGCGTTGCGTGGATCCGCCGGGTCCACTTCGCCGTACGCCGTGCCGCGCAGCTTTTCATATGCGCCGACGTTGCCGAAGATTCTGCCCTCGAAGGTGGGGGACTCGACGGAGCTGATTTCTATACGGGTGATGCGCGCTTCGGCGGGATTTGATCCTCCTAGAAAGAAGATGGCCAGAAGAAGCACGCTCAACGCTGAAGCAAAGCGACCGAGGCGCGCGGGCGGGCCACGCCGTGAGCGCGACCTCAGTTTGCACCGGGGTAGCTGACGAGGTTGAATCGACATCATTGCAGAATCTCCTCAATGTGAATCGTTGCGTCGCAATTCGTCCGTGCGCGCTTTCTTTGTTTCGTTTACCACGCGCCCACGGAGAAGGCCCGGCCTCCTGAATTACATCAATGCAAGAGTTCGGAGGGCAGGCCCCCTCAAAATGCAAAAACAAGGCAGTGTCGGCGAGTGAGGCGGGTTGAATGATTCTTGGGCGGCGCCCCGTGCCCCGTTCGATCGCGAAGCAGGCCTTCTTCCTTGGATGGTTACTCGCCGCATCTATTATTCGTCCGCGGTCGATCAAACACAACAAATTCTTCGCTGCGTCCGGGACGCCCAGGATCAACTCAACGCTCCTGCGAAAGCGTGGGAGTTTGGATCGGGTGCTGCGAATCGATTGAAAGTGCTGGGTTTTGGTTATTTCTTCCATTCTCGGATGCGAATGCAGTCGAGTGTGCGGGCACTTCGCGTACGGCACCGAGCGACGGTCATGGAGTGTTAAAGGTTCCGAAGGGGGAGGAAGACAAAGAGTGAGCGTAATGGGAGCAAGACTGGCCCTGATGATGGGTCAGCGTGGACGGATCGAGCCCCGGCCCGGCCAAAGGCCCGATCAGGGTATATGCAGCGCGCAAAGCCGTACGGCGCGAAAAGGGATGCGACCCAGGCGCCCACCACAGCCACGGCGATGCCTGATACGTTCGTTCAACGCCATGCCGTGACTGTTTTATTCGTCCGCATCCCTCTGGATGTATCCTCCTTGAATCGTTCGAGAGTATCCGCACGTCCGGGGACCTGTGTATCAAATCGTTACACCCGCCCCGACCTGGCGTTACCTATTTCTACCGCGCTGCACGGGATCCGGGTTTTCAAGGCCGCTCGAGATCGTGAATCAGCCCCTTCGTCGAAGATCGGCGATTCGGGCTTTTCGACCGGGCAGCGCATTGTCGCCAATGAAAACAATGCCATATCTCCGCTGCCCCCTTTTTCCCGCCGCCTTGCGGGCTCAAAAGCCGACGCGTTCTGCCGGTGGAATTTTCCCTGGCACACGCCTTGCTTTTTCAGCGTCAGGGCCAGACCGGCCTTAC
>DATIPL010000249.1:0-1998 GCA_035471965.1 Gammaproteobacteria bacterium | reverse complement strand
AGATGACCGTTTTTCTGGTCGAGCAAAACGCCTACCACGCGCTCAGGCTCGCGCACCGGGGCTACGTCATGGCCAATGGTCGGGTAGTTCTGTCCGGCACCGGGCGCGAGCTGCTGGCGAATAACGAGGTACGCGCGGCGTACCTGGAGGGTGGCCATGGCTGAGCGTTTGGATTTTGGCCCGCCGTCTGCCGGGAGAGTTTCTCCAGTCGGCGGGTTGAGGAAACGGGTTTGGATGCTCTGGTAGGCGTGAGTTCGGGCGTGTTCCTGGGCCTCACCGTTTGCGTGATGGGGTTCGCGGCTTACGCCACCGGTCAGGCGCTCGCCAACACCTGGAAGCCTGCCTGGCACGCGGTGATTTACGCTCTGCTGCTCGGCTTCGGCGGCCGCTTCTTGGGCTTCGCGCTTTTTGAGGGTGAGCTGCTTTCCTTGAGCGGATATTTAATAGACGCCGGGGTGCTTGTCGTCATCGCCCTGGTGGGGTATCGCCTGAACCTGGCGAGGAAAATGGTCCGCCAGTATCCGTGGCTTTATCAGCGCACCGGTCCGTTTTCCTGGCGACGCAGGGAAGGTGCTTCGTAGCCCCGCTGCCCCTTGCAGTGGGGCCCGCATGTGATAGATTTCCGGGCCACCTAAAAGGGCCTCGCGTGCCTCCCCGTTTGGCCCCGATTTCGTGCTTCCCCGGGAGACGCATCAGGAGATTAATCATGAAACGATTTTTAGCAGTTTGCCTGACGGCGGCTGCCGCGACCATTGGGATCAGTACCGCTTCCGCGGAGATTCTGATCTCCACTGCCGGCCCGATGACCGGCCAGTATGCGTCGTTTGGCGAGCAGATGCGGCGCGGCGCCGAAATGGCGGTCCAGGACATCAACGCCAAAGGCGGCGTGCTGGGTCAGAAGGTCGCGCTCACTATCGGCGACGACGCCTGCGATCCCAAGCAGGCGGTTGCGGTCGCCAACAAGTTCGTCAGCCAGGGCGTGAAATTCGTTGCCGGGCACTTCTGTTCCGGATCATCGATTCCCGCTTCGAAGGTTTACTCCGAGGAGAACATATTGCAGATCTCTCCGGCGTCGACCAATCCGAAGCTGACGGATGAAGGCGGACCCAACGTGTTTCGCGTCTGCGGCCGTGACGATCAGCAGGGTATCGTCGCGGGACAGTTTCTCGCCAGCAAGTACGGCGGCAAGAAGATCGCCATCCTCCACGACAAGACGGCTTATGGAAAAGGTCTTGCCGACGAGACCAAGAAAGCGCTGAACAACGCGGGAATTTCTGAGGCCATGTACGAGGCCTATACCGCGGGGGAGAAGGACTACTCGGCGCTGGTTTCGAAGATGAAGCAGGCAGGCGTCGACGTGTTCTATCTCGGCGGCTACCACACCGAGGCCGGGCTGATGATCCGCCAGGCGCGTGAGCAGGGCTACAACGTTCAGCTGGTTTCCGGCGACGCGCTGGTGACCGACGAGTTCTGGAAGATCACGGGTAAAGCCGGCGAAGGCACGCTTATGACTTTCAGCCCGGATCCGCGCAAGAATCCGGACGCGGCTCCGGTGGTCAAGAAGTTCCGCGACGGCGGCTATGAGCCGGAGGGCTACACTCTGTATACGTACGGCGCCATTCAGGCGTGGGCGCAGGCCGCGGAGAAGGCCGGCACCACCGATACCAAGAAAGTGATCGACGCGCTGCGCTCGGGACAGTTCGGCACCGTGCTCGGCAAAATCGGATTCGACGAGAGGGGTGACGTCACCGCGCCCGGATACGTCTGGTACGTGTGGGAGGGTGGCACCTACGACTACGTCAAGAATTGATCGCTGGCTCAAGCAGCGAGCATTCTTTTCTGAATGACAAAACCCGGGGAGCGAATGCTTCCCGGGTTTTTTCTTTTCAAGCTCCGGTGGGCTGGGATTTCGACATCAAGAAACGCTTCCGTCCGCGAGCTCGTCGAGAATCGGGCACTCAGGACGATTGTCGCCGTGACAGTGCTCAGCGAGATCGA
>DATIPL010000248.1:0-1882 GCA_035471965.1 Gammaproteobacteria bacterium | reverse complement strand
CCGTACGGGAGCCGGGTCATCATGAAAAACATCGGTGGTGACGAACCCTTCGGAGGCGACATTCCGGGGCCCCAGGTTTTCGGCGAGACGGACCGCGTCATGGCGTTCGACGTCGTCGTGCCGCTGTCGAGTGTGCCGGATAGCTTCGACCCCAATAACCTCCCCGGCTATGGCGGTGTCGCCAACGGCGCCGCGACGCGCAGAGTGGCGCTGTTCGAGGGTACCGATGAGTTCGGGCGGCTGCAGCCTTTACTGGGCACTGCGGCTGACGATCTGACTGGAACTGACGTGGCAACGGCCTACACATGGTTCCAGCCGACCACAGAGACCCCGGCACTGGACAACACGGAGATCTGGGAAATCTACAACTTCACCGCCGATGCGCATCCCATCCATCTGCACCTGGTGAACTTCCAGATCCTGGATCGGTACGACTTCGAGTACGACATCACCGGTGTACAGACGACCACACAACACAATGGTACAAGCGGAGAGGCGCCGGAGATATCCAATCTTCGAAACTTCATGGCCGTTCCCGTCGGCTCGGAATATTTCGAGGCTGCGCCCAAGGACATGGTCACATCACTGCCCGGCGATCCCGAAGGGAATCCCCCGACGGGCCAGGTCGTGAGGATAAAGGTCCATTTCGACAAGCCCGGGCGCTACGTCTGGCACTGCCATATTCTCTCGCACGAAGACCACGAGATGATGCGGGTGCTCCAGGTGGGGTAGGAGCCTTTTTATAGCGACCATTGCGGAAGGCCGCCTCCGGGCGGCCTTCCGTCCACAGGAGTGGATCGGAAGAGATCTGTTTCCAGAAAATGGATCCGTCGTTTTATTTCTCACGGATCACACTTCGTGGACGATACGTACATACCGCACGAGCCGCCGGTGATGCGGCAGCGGATTACGGTCATGGTTCAGTGGCCGGGCATCTGCCGAATTGACATGATGCAACTCTGAGATCGGGGATTCTCAGATCTTTCTGCCGGCGGTCAGACCTCGACTTTCATTATGTGACAGTCGCGACCTGTTGCACACCCTATCCCTATGCGCGACGAAGTCACCCGTGGTCGAGTGGATTGAGGGTACGCCGTGTGCGCCGCCGAGCGAGATTTCACGCCAGGGTTTTCGAAAGCAATACGATAATGGGCCCGGGAAGTATGGCGACAGAGATCAAAAGCAGATACATGGGGAAGGAATAAATCCTGCTGATACCCGCAATCATGGCGATGCCGCCTCCTCCACCGATCAAAGCGTTTCCCGGAAGATTGAGCAGCACCGCCAGAATCAGATATCGCCGTTTCAACAGCGCCGGAAGCGTACGCGCGGGAAACTTGCGGGTGAGAAATTGAAGCCGTTTCTCTGGAGCCGTCTCATCGAAATCTCTCAGCAATGCCGCCGCGCGCGTCAGATGCAGCCATCGAAGAAATGCGATCAGGAGATTTCCCGGGATAAGCCGGCCGATTCCGAAGCTGATGCTGAGCGCTACCAGCGTGCAGGCATAGGTTATCAGTATGCCCTTCGGCCCCAGCACGGTCATCAACGCGAGGCCTATTTCGACGCCGGGAAGAAACGGCGTCGCCATCAGGCCGATGTACGCGATAATGCTGATCAGCACGACCCGATCGACGATTTCCATATGCTGGGGCCAAATCTGGACTTCGATTCTGTCGCTCAGCCAGGCGGCCGCGATGTTCGCCAGCACGATAACCGCGACGACAACAGAAACCCTGAGCAGGGTACCGGCCCCGGCGGGGCTCCCTCGCGACGGGAGCGGTTTCTCTTCGGTTTCCATTGGGGCAATCGAGCCGGTCTTTCGAGGCTGCCGGAGATGCCGGACGCGTTATCGAGCGGGGTACCGGGTTCCCTTGAACCAGTA
>DATIPL010000247.1:0-3501 GCA_035471965.1 Gammaproteobacteria bacterium | reverse complement strand
GACAGGATCATGGCGAGAAAGATCACCAGGGTCAGCCCGAAGGACTGGCTCCAGACCAGCACGCCGAGGCCGGTTACCAGCGCGATGGCGATGCCGTTGAGTGCACCGGCAACCGCTTCCTTGAACGCGACCGGCAGCCAGTGACGGGCGCGCACCTCACGCAGCGCCAGACCGCGCATGGTGACGGCGAGCGCCTGGGCGCCGGTATTTCCCGACTGTCCGGCCACCACCGGAAGCAGCACCGCAAGGGCGGTGAACTGAGCGATGGTGCTTTCGAACAGGCCCACCACGGACGCCGCCAGAAAGGCGGTGAGCAGATTGATGTTCAACCAGGGCAGGCGCTTCTTCACCGCCACCAGCGGACTCGAAAGCGCACGCTCCTCCTTGCCGGCGCCGAACAGCGCGGCGAGATCGCCGGCGGCGTCTTCCTGAACGGCTTTGACCAGCGCGTCGTGCCGGATCACGCCGAGCAGACGATCCTGGCCATCCACGACCGGCAGCAGCCTCAGTCTGGCCTGGGTGAGCGCGGCGACCACGTCTTCGCGCGGCGCCATGGCGTGAATCGCCGGCGGACGCGTCTTGATCAGCTGCTCCAGACGCATGCCCGGCTCGGCGATGACGATATCGGCCAGAGTCAGCAGGCCCAGCAGCTTGCGCCCGTCGTCGACCACCATAAGGCTGAAGCGCGGAGGCTCGCCGGCGCTGCGAAGTCGCTCCAGAGTTTCCTTCACCGTGAGCCCGGGGCGAAAAGTGGGCACCCGGGTCTCCATCAGATGGCCGGCGCTGTCCTCCGGATAGGACATCAGCTCACGCAGCTCATTGGCCAGGCTCGTGTCGAGCTTCGCCATGCGCGCGTCGCGTTCGTCATCTTCCAGACGACTCAGGAGCACCGCCGCCTTGGCCGGATCGGTTTCGGCCAGGACGCCCTTGAGCGATTCTTCGCTCAGTCTTCGCACGCATTCCTCAGCCAGCGTTTCGTCCAGGGCGTCCAGCACGCTGGCTGCGCGCGACGGCTTCTGCGCCGACAGGAATTCGACGACCTCGTCCACGGACGCTGATTCCAGCGTCTCCGCAACCTCTCCCGGATTCAGGTCAATGTAAGCGGCAGCGATGGCGTGGGCCGCGGCGGAGTTTTCGATGCTCATTCGGATCCCTCCTTGGGCTTCATATACGATGCATCGGTCGTGTCCCTGGCGCGTCCCGCGATTCCGTCCATGACGCCGGCAAGGCCCACCCAGTAAAGCTCGCCGAGGGCGAGCGCGGTATCGACGAAGTGCTCGTTGCCGCCTTCCGGCCCCAGTTCCTCGCGCAGCCGAGATATCGTCTCGTACCGCACCACGCCGAGAAATACTCCGTCTTCCTCGGTGACCGGAAGCGTATGGAAAGAACGCCAGTGAGTGCTCTTGACCATCGCAGACTTGAGCGCCATGGGGTTCAGCGCGACCACGTCACGGTTCATCAGCGAAGAAACAGGATCGGATCGCTTTGCGCGGATCAGATTCTTGAGACTAGCGACACCGACGAGCCTTTGCGTCCGATCGAGCACATAGACGTAAAAGGGCACCTCGAGCGACGCTGCCCGCGCGCGCTTGAGGGTTTCCTGCACGGTGATATCGTTTGGCACCGTGAATACGAAGGCGTCCATGAGCTCGCCCACGGTGCCTTCCGGATATCGGAGCATGAGCTTGAGAGGCTCGGATATCTCGTCATCCAGCGCCACCAGGAGCGCTTCCCGGACGGCGGGTTTCGACACCCGCATGATGGCCAGCTGGAAATCGGTGTGCAGCGCGGCCAACAGCCGCGCGGCGGACTTCGGTTCCATGGTCGCGAGACAGTCCGCGCCCCGATCAGCGCTCATGTACTCGAGCGTCGGCGCCACGGATTCTTGGGACGCCTTCTCGAACAGCTCGCCGAGCTGGCGCGGAGAGTATTTCTCCAGCAGCCGCGCTGCCGCGATGGGGTGTCTGCGCATGAACGCGTCGAAAACCATCAGCGTCGCGCTCATGTCGATTCTCCACGCTTGAGCAACAGCGAGGATTCCTCATTGAAACGCTGCGCCGGCACCATGACCCGGCCCTGCTCACTGTCCATCATGACCGCGGTATCGGTAATCTCGGCAATCTTGCCTTCATATTCTCCCACCCGAACCACGTCGCCGATTTCATAGGCTTTGCGCACATAGCGTGATGCGAGAATGTTCCCGACGGAGCTCCGCGCGCCGAGCCCGAATGCCACCGCCGCGGCGCCGAATGTGGCGGCGAAAAAGGTCGCGACCGTCACCGTGAGAATCGTGCTTTCGATGCCGAGCTCATCCACGGCGATGATGGCCATGACCAGCACCACCATCACCTGAGCGAATCGCGCCAGCAGATCGCCCCAGGCGAGCTGCGCCTTGGCCGCCGCCCGCGACAGCAGCAGGCGCACGAACTCGCCCGCCCACAAACCGACGAGGAGGATCAGGACGCCGGCGAGCACGCGGGGCAAATATGCCGTGACCAGACCGACGAAGTTGGAGACGGCGCGCAGCCCCAGGGCTTCCACTGCCGCGGCGACGAAGAACAGCAATACGGTCCAGTAAACGATTGCGCCGACGATGGCCGGTGTCGTTTGCCAGGTTCGCGACTGTTGTGTGCGCGCCTGCACTGCCTTGGTGCTCGCCACCCGCTGCCGGCCGACGGTTGTCAGAATTCCCTTGGTGAGCTTGGAGACCGCGGCGCGCAGCAGCCGGGCGGCAAGCCAGCCGAGCAGCACGAGCGCGACGGCGCCGAGGACTTGTGGAAGGAAATCGAGAACTTTCAGCGCCACGCCGCGGATGGAATCCGAAAGCTGGGTGGCAAAGGTCTGTGCGTCCATCGCCGGAGCTCCCTTTCTGTTGCCGGATGCGCACCGATTCCACGCAACGGGTCGCGGTGGCGGTGCTTCGTCCGGAGCAAGCTTACGGACTGCGGTGTGACATCACAATCCGCCGGCTCCCGGAATGACGGCCTGTGTCCGGGTATTCGATGACGTCACTCGATTTCGGATTCACGCGTCCGTTGCCGAGAACCGGCCGCGGAGCCTTTCCCGGAGGGCAGAGGTCCGAATTTTCGGCGCGCACCCCGTCGTCACCGGGATCGATGATTTCGGGCTCGAAGGGGACGTTCTTTTCCTACAGCGCCATCGGCGCTTTCCGGGAGTGCGAATACGGCGGAAGACAGTGGAGCTTCATTGGCTTTCTCGTTGATACCCTGTGTCGTGAAGCGCCAGGCCGATCCTGTCCGTCAGGCGGCGTAAAGGGATTCGAGCTTGGAAAGACATCGGGTCCAGCCGTCATCGTGATGATCCCGGGTCGCGCTATCGGCGAAGCGTTCGTGCTTCAGGGTGAGCTCTGTCTCTCGCGGCGACTTTGCCCGAAGCTGCACCGTCACCAGGGTTTCATTATCCGTGCCTTCCCACTGCCAGGTGAACACGACCTTGCGGTTCGGCACGACCTCGCGGTAAACGCCGCGGGTCACGTGCCTC
>DATIPL010000246.1:0-4472 GCA_035471965.1 Gammaproteobacteria bacterium | reverse complement strand
AGGTGCGCGCCTTTCGCCGCCAGCTCAACATGACCGTGGCCGAGCTCTCCAAACAGGCGCAGCTCTCTCCAGGCATGCTTTCGAAAATCGAAAACGGGCTCACGTCGCCGTCTCTGGCCACGCTCAAATCCCTTTCCCACGCGTTGAATGTCCCGGTGACGTCCTTCTTTCGCAAGTACGAGGAGGAACGCGATGCCTCCTTCGTCAAGGCCGGCGAAGGGCTCATCATCGAGCGCCGGGGCACCCGGGCCGGACACCAGTACCAGCTGCTCGGCCACACCATCGGCAAGCAGGTGTTCGTCGAACCCTACCTGATCTCGCTGACGGAAGAATCCGACGTCTTCCCGCTGTTCCAGCACTCCGGGGTGGAGTTCATCTACATGCTCGAGGGCGAGGTGGTCTACCGCCACGGCAACCGGACGTATCCCCTGGAGCCCGGGGACTCGCTGTTCTTCGACTCCGATGCGCCCCATGGCCCGGAGGAGCTCAAACGCCTGCCCATACGGTTTCTCTCCATAATTATCGAGCCCCGGTTCGGCGAGTAGCCGGGCCGCGGCGGCGGCCGGTTGTTTCCTGACAGTAAATTTATTCTCTCCCTAGTTGATCCGCCCGAGGCGATAAATTACGCTTCCCGCGTTTGAAAACGCTTCGGCTTCACACCTGCCCCGGAGGGGCCAATGTGCGGGATTGCGGGAATCATGTTCAAGGGCGACCGGGAGACCTTCGAGACCGGCAAGGCGCTGATCAGCATGCTCGACGGCTGCCAGCACCGTGGTCCCGACTCCACCGGCTTCGCCCTCTACGGTCAGGCGAACGAGCGACACCTGCGGCTCAGGTTCCTGATCGGCGAGCGCGACGAGGAATCCGAAATCATCGCCCGCATCAAGGGCATGCTCGCCAAGCACGGAGCCGAAGTCATCGAGGACGGAATCATCGGCGCCAACTACCGGGTCACGGTGGAGTTCGACGGCGACCTGCAGAAGTTCGCCTACGACATGGAGCACGTCGCCCGGGTAGTCTCCATCGGCTCCAGCCTGGAAATCATCAAAGACGTGGGCGGTGCCCACGACGTGGATGAGCGCTACCACGTGCACGATTTTCGCGGTACCCACGGTCTGGGGCATGTACGCCTGGCAACCGAGTCGGACGTCAAGCCCGAAGCCGCGCATCCCTTCTGGGCCACGGGATTCGAGGATGTGGCCATTGTCCACAACGGCCAGATCACCAACTACTGGAAGATGCGCAGGCGCCTCGAGCAACGGGGCTTCGAGTTCATCACCGATAACGACAGCGAGCTGATCGCGGTGTATCTCGCCGACAAGCTCGCTCAGGGAATCCCCCTGAAGGACGCACTGAAGACTTCCATCGACGATCTGGACGGCACTTTTTCGTTTCTCGTGTCCACCAAGGACGAAATCGGATACGCCAAGGATCGCCTGGCGGCGAAGCCCATGATCATGTACGAGAACGACGACCTGATTGCCGTCGCATCCGAGGAAGTGTCGCTGAACCGCCTCTTTCCCGGCCAGGCGCTCGACACCAAGGAGCCGCCGCCCGGCACCTACGCCACATGGTCCAGATCGATCTAGCCGCGCTCAGCGTTCGCCGGGCGAATGAACAGATCCGCGCCTGCGGGGCGCGCGGCGAGGACGTCGAGGTCATCAACCCGGACGCCCGTCATCACATCGGCGTCGGTCTGGTCCACGAGATCGACGTGCATATCCGCGGATCGGCCGGATACTTCTGCGCAGGACTCACCGACGCCGCCCGCTTCACCGTCGACAGAAACGTCGGCTGGGGCCTGGGCGACAACATGTACAAGGGCGCGGTGGTGGTGAAGGGCAATGCGGGGGCTATCGCCGGCGTGGCCATCCGCGGCGCCGAGATCGTCGTACACGGAAACATGGGATCCCGCGCTGGCCAGGTGATGAAGGCGGGCACCTTGTGTTGCGCGGGCAACGCAAACTTCATGGCCGGCTACATGATGTACGGCGGGCGCATCATCATCCTCGGCGATTCCGGCGAGCACGTCGGCGAGGACATGACCGCCGGCGAGATCTTCATCGGAGGCGAGGTTCAGGATCTCGGCTCTGACGCCATGCTCACCGATATCGACAGCGCCGAGGTGAACGACATCATGGCGTTTCTCGATCGCTACGAGCTTTCGTTCAAAGGTACCTTCAAGAAAGTCGTCAACGCCGGCAAGAAGCTGCGCTATCCCACCAGCGAGCGGCAGATGCGCAGCATTCCGTTCTTCACGTTCTCCGGTAACTCGGATTACTGGAACCCGAAAATCCAGGAGGACGTTTTCATCAAGTCCCAGATCGGGCGCTACCGAATCCGCGGCTACGGCGGCGCGCGCGCTCTGCCCCACGTTTCTGACCTTGCCTTCAGAAAAGACCTCACCCGCGCCGGCGCCGAGCAGGACGTCGTCGGAAAGGTGAAGATGACCACGGAGATCGGCGGCATCAACGGAGCCCGACCCTTGAAGCTCAGCATGCCGGTGATGATCGCCCCCATGAGCTACGGCGCCCTGAGCGCCTCAACCAAGCGCGCGGTGGGGATCGCGTCGAGCCTCTCCGGCATCGCCGAGAACACCGGCGAAGGCGGCATGAGCAACGCTCAGCGCGACGCTGCCAAGCAGCTCATTTTCCAATGTCTCGGCGGACGGCTCGGCTGGAACATCCACGACATGAACCGCGCCGACGGGCTGGAGATTTACATCTCCCAGGGCGCAAAGCCGGGCCTCGGCGGCCAGCTGATGGCGAAGAAGGTGACCCCCGAGCTCGCCCGCATCCGCGGCATTCCCCACGGCATCGACCTGCGCTCGCCCTCGCGCCATCCGGACATTCTCGGCGCCGACGATCTGGTGATCAAAGTCGAGGAATTCCGTGAGGCCACCGGCTACCGGCTGCCGGTGAGCGTCAAGATGGGTGCGGGCCGCATCCGCGACGACGTCAAGATCGCGGTCAAAGACGGCTTCGATTTCATCGAGCTGGACGGCATGCAGGGATCCACCGGCGCCGGCAGCTCCGAGGTCATCGACTACGTGGGCATACCCACGCTTGCCGCGATCATTGAGGCGCTGGATGCGCTGGAAGAGATCGGCAGGCGCGACGACATCGAGATCGTGCTCATGGGCGGCCTGCGCGACGGCATCGACGCGGTCAAGGCGCTCTGCCTCGGCGCGGACGCGGTGGCCTTCGGCACTTCCACCATCATCGCCGGCGGCTGCATTGCCTGCATGCAGTGTCACGTCGGCCAGTGCGTCACCGGAATCGCGACCCAGGATCCCGAGCACGAAAAGCGCTATCACCCCGAAGTCGAAGCGCAGAACATTCATCGATTCCTCGAAAGCGTGCGCTGGCAGATCGCCGCCATCACCGACGCTCTGGGCTACGACGACGTGCGCCAGCTCAACCGCGACGACCTGGTTGCGCTGACGCCGGAAGCCGCCGCCATCACCAGGCTGCCTTTCGAGCCCGACCACCGTCGGCGCGCGCCCGAGCTCAACGTGAAGGTCGGCTGATGGCGGTTTACGACATCAACCGCATCCTGGTTCCGGAGACGCCGCCGGACTACGAGGACCACACGCCGGACGCGCACTATGTCCCGGCGCCCTGCCAGGTGGCCTGCCCGGTGGGCACCGACGCGCCCTCCTACATCGCCTACATCTGGGAAGGCAAGTTCGAGGAAGCGTTCGAGGCCATCACCGCCACCAACCCGTTCAGCTCTATCTGCGGGCGCGTGTGCGACGCGCCTTGCGAGCCTGCGTGCCGGCGCACGGTAAGCGACGGCCCGATCCAGATAAGAAATCTCAAGCGCTTCGTCATGGACCGGCTGGGACCGACCTACCGGCCGCCCGCGGCGGAGGTGACCAAAGCCCGGAGCGTGGCAATCGTCGGCTCCGGCCCGGCAGGCCTGACCGCGGCCCACGATCTGTGCGTGGCCGGCTATCGAGTCCACGTTTACGAAATGACCGATCGCCTGGGCGGCATGATGATCTGGGGCATTCCCGCCTTCCGCCTTCCGCCGGGCATCATCGAGGAGGACGTCGATCGGCTGAAGCAGCGCTGCCCGGGTCTGCACGTGCATCTCAACGCCGCGCTGGGACGCGACGTCAGCCTGGACGAGCTGAAAGCCAGGCACGACGCGGTGCTGCTCACCATCGGATCGTGGTGGGGCAAGCCCATGGGGATCCCCGGCGAAGACGACGAGCGGGTGATCGACGGGGTGGGATTCCTGCGCCGGGTCAACGCCGGTGAACGACCGGAGCTGCCCGACACCGTGGTCGTCGTGGGCGGCGGCGACGTGGCCATGGACGCCTGCCGGGTGGCCAGGCGTCTGCCGGGCTGCAATCACGTGAAAGTTGTTTACCGCCGCGGGCCGGAGGACATTCCGGCGCGGCGCATCGAGCTCGAGGGCGCCGTCAAGGAAGGCATCGAGTTCATTTACTCGACCCAGCAGGTGGC
>DATIPL010000245.1:0-8276 GCA_035471965.1 Gammaproteobacteria bacterium | reverse complement strand
GCAGTGAAGAGCTTGGCGTACTTACCCTGACGGGGAGACGTTCGTGAAAGTGGTATCGCGAGCATTCCGAGCACCACTACCGAGAGCGGCAAAGAGAGCCGCCACTGAAGCTCCGCCAGATTCGCCGCACCTCCAAGGCTCAATAATTCAAAGCTGCTCAACGACTCGAGCTTGACATAGGCGGGCTCGTCGCCCGCCTCGTCTATTCGAACCGCATGCTTCTCGAAACGCGTGATGACGTAATCGGCCGTGCCCGGCTCGCCCGTGTACCGGTATCCGTCTTCGAGCACAATGTACCGGTCGGGGCCGCCTTCATTTACGGAAAGATAGGCTCGCTCAGCGACGGCGATGTTCTGAGCGCCCTTATCACGCACCTGCACGAAAACGTTCCGCATGGTGCGGCGATCCGGGGAGAGTTCCTCTACGTACAGAATTCGCTCACCGCCACTGAGCTCACGGAATCGGCCGGGCAGGATTCCCGAGATTTCGGCTTCGCCGCGGGCGCGGGCGAGCAGCTTGGCATGTGCAGAAGCCATCTCAGGCGCGGCGTAAACGGAAAGCCCGAAGGTGACCAACGCGACAACCGCGCTGACCCACAGAACACCGTAAATGATTCGGCGAATACCGACGCCGTTGGCCAGCATGGCGACGATTTCGCTATCGTTGTACAAGCGTCCGAGACCGATCAGGATGCCGAAAAAAAGCGCCACGGGAATGAGGACTTCGAGGTTTTGAATCGTCTTGAGCAAAAGAAGCTTGAACAGGAGATCGGACGCGACCTGTCCGGCAGCGGCGTCGGCAAGGATGCTGGCAAAGCGGTTGCTCAGATAAATGAGGAGGAGCACGGCGAGAACCGCCGCAGTGGCCTGGAGAATTTCCCGCAGCAGATAGCGCTGAAGAATCACGTTCTACGAGAATGCACTCCGCGAGCGGAGATGGCGAGGCGGCCTCGGCGCGCCCGCGAGGGCGCTTTCGCCTCGCGCGTTTCGGACGGCGAGCGGACAAAGGCAGCCGGTATTGGCGTCAGCCGGGAGCGGAGCAAGGTCATCAATGGACATTTTCCTCCGGGTGCTAATAAACTCGGATCTCTCGCGTCGACGTTCTTACACCTTAATTAATGACGTGCGCGGCAACAGTTCCGCAGCGAATGTTACCAGAGACGTTTGTCCCCGAGGCGGCCGGAAGCTGGACGATCCCGCTTTACCCGCATCCGCCGCAGCCTCCGCCGGGCGCCGCGACCGAATCTCGGGCAGGCCGACAAGGCCCGCGGAGCGGACGGCATTCGAAAGCCCCGGCAGGGCGTAGACTTGAGCGCGGCTCCGATACGAAATTCCGCACCTCAGCCACGGACCGACTCGCGACGTGTAACTTTCAAGGATAGTTTTTCATGCAGACTGACTTCACCACCCAAAGCGTGACCGATCTGAAGGCCGGCTGCGTCGCTGTTACGCTTTTCGAGGACCGGCAGCTCTCGCCTTCGGCAAAGAAACTGGACGTCGCCTCTTCCGGGAGGCTGAAAAGGCTCGTCAAAGGCTCGAACCTCGAAGGAAAAACGGGCCAGCAGCTGTTGCTGCACGGCATTTCCGGAATCAACAGCGACCGGGTACTGCTGGTCGGCGCAGGTAAGCGCGGTAAAGTCGACTCCGCGCGTTTCCGCCGGATAGTGGATGCCGTGGTGTCCGGATGCAGGGGCAGCGGCGCCGACTCTGTTGCGGTATTTCTCTCCGAACTCGACGTCGCGGAGCGCGACAATGCCTGGAAGGTTCGCTGCGTGGTGGAATCCTTTCACCAGGCCCGTTACCGCTTCGACCAGCTGAAGAGTGAGAAATCATCGGATCAAGCGGACCGGCTCGAGACGCTCACCTGCGCGATCAGTTCCAGTCGCGAGCTGGCAAAGGCCCGTCAGGCGTCCAGGGAAGCGCAAGCGGTGGCGGCAGGCAGCGCTCTGGCGAAGACGCTGGGCGACCTCCCCGGCAATATCTGCACGCCGAGCTATCTCGCCGATCAGGCGCGGAAGATCGGTCGCGAGCACAAATCAGTGCGTGTCCGCGTGCGGGGCGAATCCGAAATGAAGCGATTGAAAATGGGCACCCTGCTTTCGGTGGCGCGCGGCAGCGAGGAACCTGCGAAACTCATCACCCTCGAGTACAGCGGAGCAAAAAAGTCGCGCAAGCCGATCACGCTCGTGGGTAAAGGCGTGACCTTCGACTCCGGCGGCATATCCATCAAGCCGGCGGCGGCGATGGACGAGATGAAATACGACATGTGCGGTGCGGCCAGCGTCCTGGGCACCATCAAGGCCGTGGCCGAACTCAAGCTCAAGGTCAACCTCGTGGGCATCATTCCAGCGACGGAGAACCTGCCCGGGGGCAGGGCCAGCAAGCCCGGAGACATTTTTACCAGCATGTCGGGTCAGAGCGTGGAGGTCCTGAATACCGACGCCGAAGGCCGGCTCATTCTATGTGATGCCCTGACCTTCGCCGCAGGCTTCAAGCCGGAAGTGGTTATCGACATCGCAACGCTCACCGGTGCCTGCGTGATCGCGCTCGGCTCCCACGCCAGCGGACTTTGGTCCAACGACGAAGGGGTTTCCGCGGCGCTGCTCAAGGCTGGCGACTACAGCGGGGACCGCGCCTGGCAGATGCCGCTATGGGAAGAATACGAGGAGCAGTTGAAGAGCAATTTTGCGGACATGGCCAACGTCGGGGGTCGCGAGGCCGGCGCGATCACGGCGGCCAGCTTTCTTTCCAAGTTCACCCGTGACTACTCCTGGGCGCATCTGGACATCGCCGGAACGGCCTGGCGATCGGGCAAGAACAAGGGCGCGACCGGGCGACCTGTGCCATTGTTAACCCAGTACATTATTGATCGCGCGTCCGGCAAGGCGCCAAGACGGTCCAAGTAGAAGTGCGTCAGCGAGGCGGGGCCGATTCCAGATGGCCAGAGTGGATTTCTACATCCTGAGCAGTGAGGGTTCGGACGAACCGCTTCGGGTCGCCTGCCGCCTGGCCGAGAAGGCCTGGCGTCAGGGAAACCGCGTTCGCGTCGAATGCGACAGCATGGATGCGCTGCGTCGGCTCGATGGCCTCATGTGGACCTTCAGGCAGGAGAGCTTCCTGCCCCACGAGATGGAGGGGGAACACGACGACTGGCAGCGGCTGGATCCTCCGCCGATAGTTCTGGGAACTGCGGGGGCCTGCGCCGAGGCGCCCGATGTGCTCATCAATCTGAGCGCGGCCGTGCCTGCAATCGCAGAGCGCTGTTCCCGCATCGCGGAAATCATTTCCGCCGATCCCGAATCGAAACGGACGGGGCGGGATCGCTACCGGCTTTACCGGGATCGCGGCTTCGATCTCGGCTCCCACCAGATCTGATGACGTGAGCAGAGAAAGAAAAAAGCCCGCCGGCAGAGGGACCCGCGCGGCAAGAGCGTCGCTTAACGAAGCCCTGAACGACCTCGAGCAGATCCTGGAAAAACAAAGGCCGTCCGCGGATTCCGGAACGAAAGCCGTAAAGGAAACGCCCTCGGGACGGCAGTACGACATCCCGCTGCTGGACGATGTGGTGATGCCCGGCGGCGGCGTGGCGAATGCGCCGCCCGCCGGCTACGCGCCTCCGGAGCCGCCGAAGCCTGGAAGCGCGGAGTACGAGGAAGCCTGCCGGCTGCTTGTGGCGAGAATAGCGAACGAGATCGAGGTCATCGTGCAGTCCCGGATCGAGTCGGCGCTGCAAAGCGCCACCGACGAGATACGTCAGCAGGTCAAGAACCATATCGAGATCATGCTGCCCGAGATATTGGACGAGATTACCCATGAGCGCGACCGCCAGGACGAGTGATTGCTCCAGGCGGCAAGAGCATTTCGCAAAGGCTGTCGATCGACGCGCTTCAGCGACTCCTGTCAGGGAAAACCGTAACTGATCATGGACAAGAGCTACGACCCGAAAAAAATTGAAGAGCACTGGTACAGGGTGTGGGAAGAGCAGGGATATTTCGCACCTTCGGGCCGGGGCGAATCCTACTGCATCATGATCCCGCCACCCAATGTCACCGGCACATTGCACATGGGGCATGCGTTTCAGGACACCATCATGGATGCGCTTACTCGATATCACCGAATGCAGGGGCGCAATACCCTGTGGCAGCCCGGCTGCGACCACGCCGGAATCGCGACCCAGATGGTGGTGGAACGCCAGCTCAATGCGGAGGGCCTGACCCGGCAAGACATCGGTCGCGAAAAGTTCGTCGAGCGCATCTGGCGATGGAGAGAAGTGTCCGGCGGCGCAATCACCCAGCAGCTGCGGCGTATGGGCGCCTCCGTTGACTGGGCGCACGAACGTTTCACCATGGATGAGGGCCTGTCGGCCGCGGTGCGCGAGACCTTCGTGCGGCTGTACGAGGAGGGCCTCATTTATCGAGGCAAACGGCTTGTCAACTGGGACCCGGTGCTGCACACCGCGGTCTCGGATCTGGAGGTCATCTCCGAGGAAGAGGACGGTCACCTGTGGCGCATCCGCTACCCGCTGGTGGGCGGCAAGGACCACCTGGTGGTGGCGACCACGCGGCCCGAGACCATGCTCGGAGATACCGCGGTAGCGGTCAATCCGGGCGATCAGCGTTACGCCGGCTTTATCGGCGCGCAGGTGGAGTTACCCCTCACGGATCGGAAGATACCCGTGATCGCGGACGAATACGTGGATCCGGAGTTCGGAACCGGCTGTCTGAAAATAACTCCGGCTCACGACTTCAACGACTATGCGGTGGGAGAACGACACGGTCTGGAGTGCCTGAACATTTTCACCCCTGACGCAATGCTCAACGAAAATGCGCCGGAACGCTATCGCGGCATGGATCGATTTGCCGCGCGGGAACGCATTGTCGCCGACCTGGAGGCGCGCGGACTGCTGGAAAGGGTCGAGCCGCATCGAATGATGGTTCCGCGCGGAGACCGTTCCCACTCGGTCATTGAGCCCTATCTCACCGACCAGTGGTTCGTGAAGGCGGCGCCGCTGGCCAGGCCCTCCATAGAAGCGGTGGAGAAAGGCGAAATCCGCTTTGTGCCGGACCACTGGACCAAGACCTATTTCGAATGGATGCGCAATATCGAGGATTGGTGCATCAGCCGCCAGATTTGGTGGGGCCATCGAATACCGGCATGGTACGACGACAATGGAAACGTTTTCGTCGCCCGCAGCGAAGCGGAGGTACGGGATAAGTACGCGCTCGGATCAAACGTTGCCCTGCGCCAGGACGAGGATGTGCTGGATACTTGGTATTCGTCGGCGCTCTGGCCTTTTTCCACCCTCGGTTGGCCGCAGCAGACGGATCGTCTCCAGACTTTTTATCCCACCAGCGTTCTGGTCACGGGCTTCGACATCATTTTTTTCTGGGTCGCGCGAATGATCATGTTCGGGCTCAAGTTCATGGGCGACGCTCCCTTTCACGAGGTCTACATTCATGGGCTGGTCCGCGACGCCGATGGCAGCAAGATGTCGAAATCCAAAGGCAACATTCTGGATCCGTTGGACTTGACCGACGGCATCGGTCTGGACGAGCTCATCGCCAAGCGCACCACCGGCCTTATGCAGCCGCAGTTGGCGCCGAAGATCATCGCCTCGACGCGGAAACAGTTTCCGGAAGGCATACCGGCCTACGGGACTGACGCCCTGCGCTTTACTTTCTGCTCGCTGGCGACTCAGGGTCGCGATATCCGCTTCGATCTCGGCCGCATAGAGGGCTACCGCAACTTCTGCAACAAGCTCTGGAACGCGGCCCGCTTCGTAATGATGAACACAGAAGGCAAGGACTGCGGCCTGAACGGCGCCGAAGTCCGCCTGGGCGTCGCGGATCGCTGGATTCGATCGTTGCTCCAACGCACCGAAATCCGCGCCATGGAAGGCATCGCCCAGTATCGATTCGACCTCACCGCCCAGTCGATTTATGAGTTCACATGGAATGAATACTGTGACTGGTACCTGGAGCTGTCCAAGCCCGTTCTCCTTGACCCGGACGGTGACGATGCGGGTCTGCGGGGTACCCGTCGGACACTGGTTGAGGTTCTGGAGGCACTCTTGCGGCTTGCACACCCGCTGATTCCGTTCATCACCGAGGCAATCTGGCAACGCATCGCGCCATTGGCGGGCCGCAAGGGCGACAGCATCATGACTCAATCCTATCCGGTTCCGGATCGTGGTCAGATCGACGAGGAGGCCGAGACAGAGATGGAGTGGCTCAAAGGCTTCATTCTCGGCATGCGAAAGGTTCGCGGCGAGATGGACATTCCCCCCGGCAAACGGGTTCCGGTTCTGATTCAGAATCCGACCAACCGGGATTTGGATCGCATCGCCGCATATCAGGCGGAGTTGAAGAGCCTGGCCCGGATCGATTCCATCGAGGCTCTGAACGATGGCGAGCGAGCACCGGAATCCGCGACCACGCTGCTCGGCAGCATGAAGCTTCTCATCCCGCTGGAAGGCCTCATAGACAAGGGAGCGGAATCCGCCCGCCTCAATCGGGAGATCGAGAAGCTGAGCAAGGATCTTTTGCGCTCCGAGGCCAAGCTCAAGAATCCGAGCTTTGTCGAACGCGCACCCGAAGAAGTGGTGCAAAAGGAGCAGGCCCGGGTACGGGAATTCGAAGCCGCCATCGAGAAGCTGAAAGAGCAGCTCGAGACGTTGGGGCGGATTTGACGGCTGGGGAACCGGTAGACGACATATCAGGTCCGACGCTGCAGTGGTTCGCATGTCGAATATCGAATGTCGAATGTCGGCATGGATCATCACACGCACCTCGCCTCGCGGTCGGCGGTAGTCGCTCAGGCGCTGGAACGAGAGTTACCGATACGTCTTCGCGCCCAATATTCGATATTCGACATTCCAACCGCGACTTCCTCAAGCTGACCCGACTGCTGCGACGCTTCCATTTACCGACCCGGATGCCGAACGCCACTTATCCTGCCTCCCCCCGCGTCGCCATCGGCACCGTCGTGATCCGCGACGGCGCAGTGCTTCTGGTGCGACGGGCCAAGCCTCCCAGCGAAGGACTGTGGGCCATCCCCGGGGGCAGCGTGGAGCTGGGAGAAACGCTCCAGCAGGCGGCGGAGCGTGAGCTATACGAGGAGACCGGAGTACGCGCCCGCGCCGGTAAACCCTGCTACGCCTTCGACGCGGTGCACAAGGACGAAGAGGGGCGGGTGAAATTCCACTATGTGGTGGTGGACCTGAGGGCGGACTTCCTGTGCGGAGAGCCGGACCCGGGAGACGACGTGCTGGAAGCCCGCTGGGTCCGGCCCAGTGAACTCCGGACCATGGCGGTGAGTGAACGCACCTTGGAGCTTCTCCGCGAGGCTACGGATTTCGAGCTCGAATAAGCTTCAACGGAACCGGTGGCGAGCCCGGTAATACTTGACTGAATTACTCAGTTAAGTACCCTTGAGGCGTTGGAAACGCAGGTGTCAATGCCATGAAGCTCACCACCAAGGGCCGCTATGCGGTCACCGCGATGCTGGACCTCGCCATCCACGACGCCTCCGGACCCGTGGCGCTTGCGGACATTGCCAAGCGTCAAGGCATTTCGCTCTCTTACCTGGAACAGCTGTTCGCCCGCCTGAGGAAGCGCGGTCTGGTGCGCAGCGTTCGAGGTCCCGGGGGCGGCTATCAGCTGGGACGGGGGGCGGACAGCATCGCGGTAAGCGACGTCATCTGGGCCGTGGACGAGATGGTGGACGCGACCCGGTGCGCGGGCCGCGAAAACTGCCAGGGTGAAGAGCGCTGCCTGACCCACGATTTGTGGCACGACCTGAGCCAGCAAATCCGGGATTTCTTGAGCGGTATCGATCTGGCCGAGCTGGTAGAGCGCCGCCGCGTCCGCGAGGTGGCCGCGCGCCAGGACCGGATGGCGGTGAACGCGCCGGCCGCCCCGGGAACGCATTGATGCCGGCCGTCGGAGGATTGATTTCAGCGTCCGCCGATCCCATTTTTGAAGAGTGAGACGCGACCGCCAACGTGCGCCGCCAGGATTTGATGAGGATTTTGATATGAGTGGAGAGACTGCCGACGAAATTGTCCTCAGCGATGCCGCCGCCGAGCGTGTTCGCCGTTTTCTAGCGGGAGCCGAGGACGCCATCGGCATGCGCCTTGGAGTGAAAAAGACCGGATGCTCGGGAATGGCCTATGTCGTCGACCTGGCGCGGAACGTGGGCGACGGGGACAGCGTCTTCGAAAGCAACGGCGTCAAGGTGATCGTGGACGAAAAGAGCTGGCCCTACGTCAAGGGTACT
>DATIPL010000244.1:0-2029 GCA_035471965.1 Gammaproteobacteria bacterium | reverse complement strand
CCTGAATTTTGTCGGCCGCGAGTTTGTCGAGGAAAAGCTTTCGGCCAGCCGCATCCCGATCTGGGCGTACATTGCGGCAGCTCCGGTCGTGCTCTGGGGAGTTGTCTATGCGACGGGGGCGACGCGGCGAAGGATCCGCCGGGCGAAATCAGCGCGCGGGAAGAAGAGCAAAGGCAAAGGAAAGCGTTGAAAATCGCATCTCGTATGTCGGAGCAGGGTAGACGGCTGGCGGGGCAAAAGGCGCATTCCCATCCCCTCCGATGCAAGAGCCGCCGTCTTAACTCTGCGGCTCGCGTGTGGCTCTTCGTCACCTGATATCGGCAGCGGGTGCGCCCGCTGCCGGCACGAGCGTCATTTGATTGCCGCTGACATGCCGTTGGTTTCATCCGGGCCGCAGGGGGTAACAGTCCAGTAGGGCGCGATAGCGAATCGTATTGCGCCAACTGCGGCAAGCCTCCTCAGGCCACATCATTTGTTACCATCATCCGTTATGAAAATCGTCCAGTTCAAAAGCTTCGGCAAAGGCCACGAAGTCGCAAACGTGGTGGAAGTAGACGATCCGGGCGCGCCGGGCGACGGCGAAGTGCTGGTGGACGTGGAGGCGTTTCCAATCAATCCGGTGGATCTCCTCACCATCGCCGGGACTTACGCCAGCCGGCCTGAGCTGCCGGCGATTCCAGGCTCGGAGGGGCTTGGAAAGGTGGTGAAGATCGGGCCTGGCGTCACTCAGGTGAAACCGGGCGACCGCGTGCTGCTGATGGGGCGCGAGAACTGGATGCAGCGAAAGCGGGTGAAGGCCGGCGAGATCCTTCCCATCCACGTGGATGCCGATCCGCTGCAGCTTTCGATGTTGAAAATCAATCCGGCGACGGCGCTGCTCATGCTGAAGCGCTACCGCGATCTTGCTGCCGGCGACTGGCTGATCCAGAACGCCGCCAACTCAGGCGTAGGCAGCATTCTCATCAGTCTGGCGAAAGCGGACGGTGTGCGCACCGTCAACGTGGTGCGCAGGGAGGAGCTCGTGGCCCCGCTCCTGTCGCTGGGCGCGGACGTCGTCCTGATCGACGGGCCGGATCTCGCAGCGCGCGTGCGCGAGGCGACGGAGGCGGCGGATATCGCGCTTGGCGTCGACGCCGTTGCCGGGAACGCCACGGGCCGCATGGCGGAGTGTCTCGCCGAGGGTGGGGTAGTGGTCAACTACGGACTATTGAGCGGCAAGCCATGCGCCATCGATCCGCATCAGGTGATCTTCCGGCAGATCGACCTGACCGGCTTCTGGCTGGTCAAACACCTGGGCGCCATGTCCAATGACGAGCGGGTAGCGTTGTACTCGGATCTCGGCAGGCGAATTGCGGGAAAAGCGCTGGAAGTGAAGATCGCCGCCGTCTACGAAATCGACGACATCAAAATGGCGCTCGAGCACGCGGCGCGCGAGGCTCGCGGCGGCAAAGTGCTGGTGACGCCGAATGGCCCGTTGTCCTGATTCGAAAAGTACGCGCACGGTTTGATAGTATCGGGTACGATCCGAAAATTCTGCATCGACTCGGTCTTCGGTGTTGGATCGAGGCGACGAGAAGACTGGACAGGAGTGACCCATGGACGCCGAGCTGCTCTCGCGGTTCCAGTTTGCGTTCACCGTTGCGTTCCACATCATTTTTCCATCTCTGACCATCGGCCTGGCCAGCTACCTTGCCGTGCTCGAAGGCCTGTCGCTGCTTCGCGGTCGCGAAGTCTACATGGTCGTGTATCGCTACTGGCTGAAGATTTTCGCCCTGTCGTTCGGCATGGGCGTCGTCTCCGGCATCGTCATGAGCTACCAGTTCGGCACCAACTGGGGCCCGTTCGCCGACAAGACCGGTCCGGTGATGGGCCCGCTGCTGGGCTACGAGGTGCTCACGGCGTTTTTCCTCGAAGCCGGATTTCTCGGCGTGATGCTTTTCGGCATGAAGCGGGTGGGCAGGAACCTGCACTTCCTCGCCACCCTTCTGGTTGCCGTCGGCACGCTCATCTCGACCTTCTGGATCCTGTC
>DATIPL010000243.1:0-5072 GCA_035471965.1 Gammaproteobacteria bacterium | reverse complement strand
ATCACCTTTTGCCACTCGTTCAGGCGTCGCGTCGCTTCTTTACCGTAGGTCATATTGAAGCTGCGAATCACCTCTTCGCTCAGCCGGCTGAGCTGCGCCAGTGCGCCGTTCTCACCGAGTAACAATAGAATGCCGAGGAGGATTGCGCCGGTCTGCCGGAGATCCACAGGGCAGCGGCGTCGCTGGGGTTCGAGATCGTCGGGCATCGGTGGCTTGCCTGTCAGTACGTCGCTTCGATGAGGCAACGGGCGCAGGCAGTTACCTTCCCGCCCGCCAGCGCCCGGCGCCATCCTAGGATACGCTCACTGGTGGGACAACCCGGGGGCACGCAGATCGCGTGCACTTCAGTCCGACTTCCACCGCCCGTTGATCTCGAGTAGATAATCCTCCCGCTTGCTATATTTCCTCAAGCAGAGGGATGGGGCGAGGACAAGAATCCCACGTTGCGTTCAGGCTCAGAATGCGGATAATGCCGCACCTCATCTCGTTCATCTGCTGGTTTACGGGGAGACGCTTATGGCGACGAACTCTTCCGCTGAATTGGTGATGGACTCAGGGACCCGCCCGGTCGAGAGTCATTCCATCATTAACGGCTCCGTGCCGGATTCGGCATCCCGAAAGGATTACTTCATCGAGCGCAACGGCGTGCGCTACGCGGGCACCCACCTGATTGTGGACCTCCGCGGCGCCGAACGGCTCGACGATATCGACCATATCGAATGCGTGCTGCGCGAGGCAGTCGCCGCTTCGGGTGCGACCCTGCTGCACGTTCACCTGCACCACTTCACGCCCAACGGCGGAGTTTCCGGTGTGGCGGTGCTGGCCGAGTCGCACATCAGCATACATACCTGGCCTGAACGCCGTTATGCCGCGCTGGATGTGTTCATGTGCGGTTGCGCACGTCCCGAGAGCACGCTCGAAGTCTTCCGACGGGCATTTGAGCCTGAGGGCATGGACGTGGCCGAGTTCCTCCGCGGACGCAGCGAGAAGGCACGGGACTGAAGACCGAGCGCCGGCCTGCCTCTCTGGCCCGCGCTCCCTCAGCTCCCGCCGCCGCCTGCCCCCTTCTTCAGCGCCCGGCTCCAATCGCGACGAGTGTCCCCGACGGCAAGGAAGCCGGGGTTACGCAAGCCGGCGCGGGTGTTGTAACGCAGCGGCCTGCCGTCGAAATCGATCATCTTTCCGCCGGCTTCCTCTACGATGCACTGCGCTGCGGCGGTATCCCACTCCGACGTGCGGCTGAAGCCCGGATAGACGTCGGCACCGCCTTCGGCCACGCGACAGGATTTGAGCGCACTGCCCATGCGCTCGATTCGAACTTCCCCCAGACTTTCGATGAACGCCCCCGTCATCGGGTTGCGCCTGGAGCGACTGGTCACCACTCGAATGGGATTTTCGGCCTTATCCTTCACCCGGAGACGGCTCGGTCCGCCTTCGCGATCCATCCGGTATGCGCCGCCGCCTGCGCGGGCGTAATAGCAGCTCTCCTTTTCAGGCACGTAGATGACTCCGAGCACCGGAACGTGTCCTTTGACAAGCGCGACGTTGATGGTGAAGTCGCCGCGGCGGGAGACGAAATCCTGAGTGCCGTCCAGGGGATCCACCAGCCAGTAGCGCTGCCACTTCGAACGCAGCTCGAAGGGTGGACACTCGGACTCCTCCGAGAGCACCGGACGCCCGGGGGTGAGCCTGGTGAGCGCCTGATTGATTAGGGCATCCGAAGCCATGTCCGCTTCGGTGACCGGCGAGTGATCAGACTTATGGCGCACCCCGAACGGGGTCGAGTAGATGGCCATGATGACGTCGGCGGCGCGCTTGCTGATGCCAATGACCGATCGAATCAGCCGGTCGGCTTCAATTTCATCGCTTGCGTTCATCGACGGATCGGGACAATGAGCGTTCGGCTGTGACGCCCTCGCGCCGCTCCGAGGACAGCGGCAACCCCGCGCTGATGCGCGCCCGGGATGATATCGAGACGTTGCTCCCGGATTTCGACGGCGCGCCGCTGGATCTGCGTTTCGATGCCCATTTCCGGCTGGAACATTTACCGCACCGCCAGGCGGAACTCAATGGTCTGGCTGACGACGCAGCAAACGCCTAAATGGCGCAAGGCTCCCGCGCGAGAACGGCACCCTGACAGGGTACCGCCCCCGACTTACCGAGCCCCGAGCTCGCACGCCGCTGCCCGTTCAATCGGTAAAGCGCTCGGTCCGTGGACGACAGCGGGCCGCACGGACTCGGGCGCGCCCGCGACGCCCATCGACGAGTGTCTCTGCGTCGACGGCGTGGAGGGGATTCCGCGGCGCTCAGGGGCTTCGCTCAGGGGGTGAAGCGCCGGCGTTCGAAGACCAGGTCGAAAATGGAGTGCCCGATCTGCTCTCCCCGGCGCTCGAATTTTGTTTCCGGGCGCTGCGCCGGCCGCGGCGCGAACCTCCCCTCTCCCGCGAGGTTGATGAAGCACTCGTGGGCGTCGATCAATTTGAGCATTTGCACCGCGTAAGGCTCCCAGTCGGTGGCGAGTTCGAATCTGCCGCCGGCGTCGAGCTTTTCACACACCAGATCGATGAAGGGCGCCTGGACGAGGCGTCGCTTATGGTGACGTTTCTTGGGCCAGGGATCCGGAAAGAACACCATGACGCCCTGCAGGCTCGCGTCTTGCAGCGACATCAAAAAATCCACAGCGTCGGCGCGAACGAGCCGTATGTTGGCCAGAGACCGCGTATGGATTTTCAACAGCGCGCTGCCGATCCCTGGCGGGTACACCTCGACGCCGAGGAAGTTGCGCTCCGGGTGCTCGGCGGCCATGGCGACCAGCGCGTCGCCCATGCCGAATCCGATCTCAAGCATGGTCGGCCCCGGGCGCGCGAAAACAGCATCGGCAGCGGAAGCCGCCGCGGCGTCTATCCCATAACGGGGCCAGAGCTCCTCCAGGGCCCTGCGCTGGGCCCGGGTCAGCCGGCCGGCGCGGCGGACGAAGCTCCGTATCCCGCGGCGAGGCGCCATGGCCGGAATATCCCCGCTGCTCACGCCGCCCGTTCCGTGCTCAAGCCACTCCCGGACTCGTGCCTGCCCGCGGCAAAGTCCTGATCTTGCGGCATAATCGGTTACCTACCCCCGGTAAAGCTGCTAAATTATCTCGGTAAGAGAGGCGCTGGGAAAAAAATCGGCCCTTCATTCGGCGGCAGATACGGGAGATGACCGACAGGCGGCCAAAAATCGTGGTCATCGACGACAGCGCGGCCGCGTTAGCCCTGTATGAACGCAGTGCCAAAGGCCTTCGCGTGGAGCTGGAAGCATTTCAGTCTCCCTCGCAGTCCTTGAAGCATCTGGAGTCGAACGGCGCCGATCTGATTTTTACGGGGATCATCATGCGCGAGGAGGACGGCTGGGGGATCTTGAAGAAGCTGAATAGCTGGGCTCATCATCAGAATACGCCCGTAATCGTGGTCACGTCGAAGAATTATGCCCAGGATCGGGCGCTCGCTGCACAGCTGGGAGCGAGGGAGTATCTGGTAAAACCAGTGCGTTCCCAGGAGATCCGGGAAATTATCCGCAAATACACCGGGGCGGAAATCCTCACGGAAAATCAGGGCGCTGGATGAGTTCCAATTACGTCCGTTTCTGGGGTGTGCGAGGTTCCTATCCTGCGCCCTTCAGCACCCACATGCGCGTCGGCGGCAATACTCCCTGCGTGGAAATGCGGCTCGGCTCCAGGGTGCTGATCTTCGACGCCGGCACCGGTGCCATTCCGCTCGGCAACGAGCTCATGAAGCAACCCGATATTCGCGAGATCAACATCATCCTCACGCACTATCACTGGGACCATATCTCGAGCCTGCCGTTTTTCGTCCCCGCCTTCATGCCGGGATGGAAGATCGATATTTTCGGCCCCGGGGACGAGCCGGCCGAGCTCGAATCGCGCATCGCCGCGCAGATGAAATCGCCTTACTTCCCTGTGGAAACCGAAACGTGGCTGGCCGACGTCAGCTATCACACCCCGCACCCCGACCCGATTCAAATAGGAGACCTCTCCATCACCTCGTTCACCCTCCACCATCCGGGCATCACCTATGGCTACCGACTCGAGGTGAACGGCAAAACGATAGTCTATGCGCCCGACAACGAGCTCTCTTTCATCGACAGATCAATCGACGAACGAAAGGCGGAATTCGACGAAGATGAGCAAACCCTTCTGGATGACATGAAGGTGGAGGACAAGTCGCGCAACATAGAGTTCATGACCGACGTGCACATGTTGATTCACGATGCTCAGTACACCCCGGAAGATTACGCGCGCAAGCGTGGCTGGGGACATTCGTGCTTCATCGACACGGTCAATTCCGCCATGGACGCCGGCGTCAAGCAGCTGTTCATGTTCAGCCACGACCCTAACAACGACGATGACCAGATCGAGGCCATGCACCGGCAGACGCAGGAACTCATCAATGAACGCGGCTCGAGCATGGTCTGTCACGTCTCGAGGGAAGGGATGCTCATCGACCTGGAGGAATAGTCCCCGCGGCCCACGGCGCGAAGCGGGCCGGCCGCCGGGGCGGGTCTCTGTATCAGAGGATGGTGCCGTCGATGGGCGAAGACGCGCTAGCGTAGCGCTTTCTCGGCATACGCCCGGCCAGAAAGGCTTCCCGCCCCGCCTCAATCGCTTTCTTCATCGCCGATGCCATCAACACCGGATTCTTCGCCTGGGCGATCGCCGTGTTCATGAGCACACCGTCGCAGCCGAGCTCCATGGCAATGGCTGCATCCGAGGCGGTTCCGACTCCCGCATCCACCAGAATCGGTACCCTGGCATTTTCTACGATGGTGAGAATGTTGTACGGATTGCGGATGCCCAGTCCCGAGCCGATGGGCGCGGCCAGCGGCATGACCGCGACGCAACCCATATCTTCCAGGCGCCTGGCGATGACGGGATCGTCATTGGTGTAAACCATCACCTTGAAGCCGTCCTTTATGAGCTCCTCCGCCGCAACCAGCGTGTCGGTCACGTGGGGAAACAGGGTCTTTTCATCCCCGAGCACCTCGAGCTTCACCAGGTCGTGACCGTCCAGCAGCTC
>DATIPL010000242.1:0-1550 GCA_035471965.1 Gammaproteobacteria bacterium | reverse complement strand
CGTCGGCGTGGTGCGAAAGCAGGAAGCCCTGGGGGGAGAGCTCGGGATCTCGGCAATTCCCGACCACGGCTTCAGCAAGCCGGGCTTCATGCTGCTGGCGCTTTCAATCGCCGCTGCGGTGGCGCTGTTCAGCGTTTACTTGAAGAGAAGCTGGATGGGCTACGCCTTCGATTCCATCGCCGACGACGAGGACACCGCCCGCACCGTCGGCATCGACGTGGGGCAGTACAAGCTCACCGCATTCGCCTTCGGCACGGCGCTCGCCGGCATCGCCGGCGGGCTTTATGCCCACCAGGTGCGTTTCATCAGTCCCGAGAGCTTCGGCTTCATCGAATCGATCACCATTCTCTCCATGGTGGTGGTGGGCGGCATCGGGTCGGTGAGCGGTATCATCGTCGCCGCGGTGGTGCTCACCATGCTGCCGCAGTGGTTTCAGTTCATCGAGGACTACAAGCTGTTGCTCTACGGCGGCCTGCTGTTCGCCATGATGCGCTTCAGCCCTGGGGGTCTGGCCGCGTTGACCCGTAAGGCGGTCATCCAGCTTCGCGCGGGACCGCGAACGTGAGCGCATTGCTTCGGGTGCGGGACGTCACGGTGCGCTTCGGCGGCGTCACTGCGCTGCAAGAGGTTTCCTTCGACGTGACGGAAGGCGAGCTGCTCGGCCTCATCGGGCCCAACGGCGCCGGCAAGACCACCCTGATGCGGGTCATCACCGGCGTGGTGACCCAGAACGACGGAACGGTAACGCTCGCGGGAAGAAACATCACCCGGCTCAAGGTGCACGCGCGCATTCGACTGGGTCTCGGCCATTCCCACCAGCTGGTGCGCCCGTTCCGATCCATGACCCTGCTGGACAACGTCGCTCTCGCGGCGGGGCTCGCCAAGACCCGAGCGCCGCTGAAAGCGCTGGCGGTGATCCGTCGCGACGCCGAGCGCCGGCGCGCGGAACAGCTGCTGAAGCTGCTCGGCATCGACGATGCCGCCGACAGCCGTCCGGCGACCCTGCCACTTGGGTATCTGAAACGGCTGGAGCTCGCCCGGGCGCTGGCGCTGGATCCCGATCTGCTGCTGCTGGACGAGCCGCTCGCCGGGCTCAACCACCTGGAAGCCAGGCGGCTCGCCGACACCGTGGTCGACCTCAACCGGAGCGGGCGCACCGTGGTGCTGATCGAGCACAACCTGGGCGAGGTGATGCGCATCTGCTCGCGCCTGGTGGTGCTGGACAACGGGCGCAAGATCGGCGAAGGCGATCCCAGGGAAGTCATGGCCGACAATAACGTGCGCGCCGCTTATCTCGGAACCGGCGATGCTGCGGCTTGATGGTTTGAGCTGCGGCTACGGCCCCTTCCGCGCCGTCAACGACCTGAGCCTTCGGGTGGAGGAGGGCAGCGTCTACGCCCTGGTCGGCGCCAACGGCGCCGGCAAGTCCTCCACCCTGATGGCCATCGCCGGCCACGTGGACATCCAGGCCGGGCGCATCGAGCTCGACGGCCACGACATCACCGCGATACCGATCCGGGATCGGGTGCGCGCCGGCATCGCGCTGGCTC
>DATIPL010000241.1:0-4177 GCA_035471965.1 Gammaproteobacteria bacterium | reverse complement strand
GGACACCCGGCGGCTGGTGCGCCTGACCCTCGAGCACGGCGACGACACCAACAAGATCCTCGACATGCTGCTGGCGAAAAAGCGCGCCGCGGACCGCAAGGCCTGGCTCGAGTCCAAGGGTGACCTGGCGGAAATCTGACTCTCTTATGCTGTCTTACCGCGGGGCGCTGTACGCCGGGCAGGGCGGTTGCGCCTGCGTGTTCATCATGAATCGTTCCAACGACCCGGAGCTCTAGATCCATGCCTCAGACCCGAACTCCCGAAGCCGACGGCAGCGAGCGCCTGCCGCTCAAGACCTTCGCCGAAAAGGCGTACCTGGACTATTCCATGTACGTCATCCTCGATCGCGCCCTGCCTCATCTCGCCGACGGACTGAAACCGGTGCAGCGGCGCATCATCTATGCCATGTCGGAGCTGGGACTCTCTTCGGCGGCAAAATTTATGAAGTCCGCACGCACCGTGGGCGACGTGCTCGGCAAGTTCCATCCCCACGGTGATACCGCCTGCTACGAGGCGATGGTGCTGATGGCGCAGCCGTTTTCCTTCCGCTACCCCCTGGTGAACGGGCAGGGCAACTGGGGCTCGGTGGACGATCCCAAGTCCTTTGCCGCCATGCGCTACACCGAGGCCAAGCTGACGCGGTTCGCTGACCTGCTGCTGAGCGAGCTCAAGCAGGGCACCGTGAACTGGACGGCCAACTTTGACGGCAGGCTGGAAGAGCCCTCGCTGCTGCCGGCGCGCCTGCCCCACGTGCTGCTCAACGGCGCCGCCGGCATTGCCGTGGGCATGGCCACCGACGTGCCGCCGCACAACGCCCGGGAGGTGGCGAGCGCCTGCGTGCGATTGCTGGAGCAGCCGAAGACCACACTGGCGCAGCTGTGCAGGCACGTGCGCGGGCCCGACTTTCCCACCGAAGCGGAGATCATCACTCCGCACGAAGATCTGCGCGCCATGTACAAGAGCGGAAGCGGCTCGGTGCGCCTGCGTGCGGTCTACGAGACCGAGGACGGCATGGTCGTGATCACCGCTTTGCCGTACCAGGTCTCCGGCAGCAGGGTGCTAGAACAAATCGCGCAGCAGATGACGGCCAAGAAACTGCCCATGGTGGAGGACTTGCGAGACGAGTCGGACCATGAAAACCCGACCCGCCTGGTCATCGTTCCCCGGTCCAGCCGGGTGGACCTTCATCAGCTCATGTCGCACCTTTTCGCCACCACCGATCTCGAGCGGAGCTATCGCGTGAACATGAACGTGATTGGACTCAACGGCCGCCCGCAGACGCTGAACTTGAAGGATCTGCTGACGCAGTGGCTGGAGTTCCGCGTGCAGACGGTGCGCAAGCGGCTCACGTTCCGCCTGGAGAAAGTCGAGTCGCGGCTGCACGTGCTCGAGGGCCTGTTGGTCGCCTTCCTCAACATCGACGAAGTCATTGCCATCATCCGCAAGCAAGACGAGCCCAAGCCTGCGCTGATGAAGAAGTTCAGGCTGTCCGAAATCCAGGCCGAGGCCATTCTGGAGCTCAAGCTCCGGCAGCTTGCCAGGCTCGAGGAGATGCGAATTCGGGGGGAGCAGGACGAACTCGCCAGCGAGCGTGACTCGCTGTCGAAGACACTGAAAAGCACGCCCCGCCTCAAGCGGCTGGTGCGAGACGAGCTCATCGCCGACGCGGAAAGCTATGGCGACGATCGCCGATCGCCGATTGTTTCCAGAGCCCCGGCCGAGGCAATGGAGGAAAAAGCGCTGGTGCCGACCGAACCGGTATCGGTGGTGCTGTCGGAAAGGGGCTGGGTGCGCGCGGCCAAGGGCCACGACATCGACCCGCGCAAACTGAGCTACAAGTCGGGGGACGGATTCCGAGATATGGCACAGGGACGAAGCAACCAGACCACCGTGGTGATCGACTCCACCGGCCGTACTTACTCCCTCGCCACCCACACGCTGCCGTCCGCCCGCGGTCAGGGAGAGCCGCTGGCAAAGCGTTTGAAGCCTCCCGACGGCGCGACTTTCGAAGGGGCCATGATCGGCGAAGCAGAGACCCGCTATCTGCTCGCTACCGACGTCGGCTACGGATTCGTCGCCACGCTGGGTGATCTGGTTTCCAAGAACAAGGCCGGCAAGTCGGTCCTGTCGGTGCCGAGGGGCGCCAGAGTGCTCACCCCGTCACCGGTCCGCGACCTGGAAACCGATCGCGTCGCCGCGGTCAGCTCCAGCGGATACCTGCTGCTGCTGAAGCTTTCTGAGTTGCCGCGACTGGCCAAGGGCAAGGGGCAGAAAATCATTCAGATCCCGCCGGTGAAGCTCAAAGCCCGGGAAGAGATCGTCGCCGCCATCGCCGTGGTCCCCGCCGACGGACGGCTTACGGTATACGCCGGGAAGCGTCACCTGACGCTGAAAGCGCCAGACCTGGAGCATTACGCCCTGGGCCGCGGGCGGCGTGGAAGGAAGCTGCCGAGGGGCCTTCAAAGAGTGGACGGCCTGGCGGTGGTTGCGGGGCAGGACGAGGGCGACTGAAGACCGATGAGGCAAAAAAAAGGCCGGGATCGCTCCCGGCCGGAATAGGCGATAGAAGGAGGAGATTCCGTCTCCGTGACCGCCATATCGGCCGGCTGGCGAAAACCTTTAGCGCCTCACTGGTCGAATTCCGAAAAATATTGCCCGGGTGGAAACGCGAATTCATAAAGGAGTTTAAATGTGCTTCGTATCGCTCTGTTTCTAATGACAAACATAGCCGTTCTGGTGGTGCTGAGCGTGACCATGTCGGTGCTCGGGTTCGAGCCCTATATGCGCCAGCAGGGGCTGCAGATCGATCTTCAGGCGCTGCTGATCTTCGCCGCCGTGTTCGGCATGGGCGGCGCGCTCATCTCACTGGCGATATCCAAGTGGAGCGCCAAGATGGCCACCCGGGCGCGCGTAATCGAGCGGCCGGACAGCGAGGCCGAAACCTGGCTGCTGCACGCCGTGGAGCGGTTGTCGAAAGCGGCGGGTATCGGCATGCCGGAGGTGGCGGTGTTCGAGGCGGCGCAGATGAACGCCTTTGCCACCGGTATGTTCAGGAACAATGCCCTGGTGGCCGTGAGCACCGGTCTGCTGCGCGGCATGAGCCGGGACGAGGTGGAGGCCGTGCTGGCCCACGAGGTGAGCCACGTGGCCAACGGCGACATGGTCACGCTGACCCTGATCCAGGGCGTCCTCAACACCTTCGTCATCTTCCTGTCGCGGGTCGTGGGTCACCTGGTGGACCGGGTCGTTTTCAGAACCGAGCGCGGACACGGCCCGGCTTTTTTCGTCGTTTACCTGCTGGCCCAGGTCATTCTCGGCGTGCTTGCGAACGTCGTCGTGATGTGGTTCAGTCGCTGGCGCGAATTCCGCGCCGACGCCGGCGGCGCCGCGTTGTCGGGTCACAGAAAGATGATCGCGGCGCTGGAGCGACTGAAAGGCAACGCGGATGCGCCGGAGCTTCCTGACCAGCTGCGCGCCTTCGGTATCGCCGGCGGGCTCCGCGGAGGTCTCTCCCGTTTGTTCATGTCGCATCCGCCGCTGGATGAGCGCATCGCGGCGCTGGAGACATCGCTGCGCGCGCAGCGGTGAAGCACGGATTCGCTCGAGCGCCGGATTCGGTCCGTCAGCCAGCTTGAAAAAACGACGTCCTGCTCGTAGGAGGATTGATGGCGACCTTCAGCACCAACGAATTCAAATCGGGACTCAAGGTACTCGTGGACGGTGATCCGTGTTCCATCATCGAGAACGAGTTCGTCAAGCCGGGAAAAGGTCAGGCCTTCAACAGAGTCAAGCTGCGTAACCTGAAAACCGGGCGGGTCATGGAGCGGACCTTCAGGTCCGGTGACGCACTGGAGGGCGCCGATGTTCTGGAGGTTTCGCTGCAGTATCTCTATCACGACGGCGAACACTATCATTTCATGAATGAGCAGACTTTCGAGCAATACATCGCCGATGAGAAGGCGGTCGGCGAGGCCAAGAACTGGCTCAAGGAGCAGGATGTCTGCGTCATCACCCTTTGGAACGGGGAACCGCTGCTCGTGACCCCGCCGAACTTCGTCAATCTCGCCGTAGCGCAAACCGATCCGGGACTGCGCGGAGACACCGCCAGCGGAGCGACCAAGCCCGCCACCATGGAAACCGGAGCAGTCATCAAGGTGCCGCTGTTCATTGACGAAGG
>DATIPL010000240.1:0-5559 GCA_035471965.1 Gammaproteobacteria bacterium | reverse complement strand
ATCAGGTCATGGGAATGGATGACCGCGAGGGGGTCATCTGGATGGATGGAGCGTATGTGGCCTGGCGCGATGCCAAGGTGCACGTGGCCGTCGCCAGCTGGGAGTGGGGCGCTTATCTCGGAGCGGAAAATCTCGAGCGCGGGATTCGCGTCCGCACCTCCTCCTACACGCGCCACCACGTCAACGCGGCCATGACCAAGGCGAAAGCCAATGGACAGTACATCAATTCAATTCTCGCGCTGCAGGAGGCGCTTGCCCGCGGCTACGACGAGGCGCTGCTGCTGGATACCGAGGGCTATGTCGCGGAAGGCAGCGGCGAGAATTTCTTCATGGTGAGCAGAGGAATCATGTATACCCCCGAGCTCACCTCGGCCCTGGCCGGAATCACCCGGGAAACGATCCTGGTGCTGGCGCAGGAGATGGAGATACCGGTACGGGAGAAGCGGCTTACCCGAGACGAGGTCTATACAGCCGATGAGGCGTTTTTCACCGGCACGGCGGCGGAAGTCACCCCCATCAGGGAGCTGGACAACCGGATCATCGGGGACGGCAAGCGCGGACCCATCACAGAAAAGCTGCAGAAGACATATTTTGACCAGGTTCAGGGCCGCCGGAACGTCCATGCCGAATGGCTTACACTTGTCCTCTGACCCACCCGGACCGGATGCCAACTCTCAGCCGAACGTGAAATCCCGTACCGCCGGAAAGCCGGGCCTTGTTGAGCCCAACGCCAAGAATCGCTACGAGGTCAGCCGGTCCGACCTGCCACTGAGCTGCCCCATGCCGGGCATGTACCTTTGGAATTCACACCCCCGGGTCTATCTCCCCATTGAAAAATCCGGTCAGGCGAAGTGCCCCTACTGCGGCGCAGACTATTATTTGACGGAAGACTGACGCGCCGCGACTTCCACACCCGCGCGCGCGGAGCCAGTCCGATCTGAGCGGAGCCATGGAGCGCGACAGCCGAATTCTCTACAGCCGTCTTCTCGGCCACGTCGCGCCGTACTGGCGTATTTTCGCCCTCTCGATTCTATCCATGGTGGTGCTCGCCCTGACCGAGCCCGCGATTGCGGCCATTCTCAAACCCACGCTGGACGGGACCTTCGTCGACAAGAACGTCGACACACTCGGCACCATGGCCCTGGTACTGGTGGGACTGTTTTTCGTTCGCGGCGTGTCGGCGTTCACCAGCTCAGTATGCCTTGCCTGGGTCGGACACAAGCTTGTCATGGATCTACGCGTCGCCGTGTTCGACAAGCTCACCTGTCTTCCCGCCCGATACTTCGACCGCACCACGACCGGCAGCCTGATCTCCAAGGTCACTTTCGACGCCGGGCAGGTGGCGGAAGCGGGAACTCATGTCCTCACGGTGCTGATACGCGACTCGCTGGCAATCATCGGCCTGCTGGCCTGGATGGTCTATCTCAACTGGAAGCTTACCCTCGTATTCCTGATAGCCGCGCCCTTCGTCGTTGCCATCGTGCGTTACTTCAGCAGCCGGCTCAGGCAAATGAGCAAGAATCTGCAGACCTCCATGGGGGAGGTCACCCACGTGCTCGACGAGACGATTTCAGGACAGCGAATCGTTCGCACCTTCGGCGGGCAGGCACAGGAGCGTGAGCGTTTTACCAGCGGCGTCAACCGAGCGCGTCAGTTTCAGGTCAAATTCGCTTCGGCCGCCCACGCCGTGGCGCCCATAGCACAGTTCGTCACTGCGGTCGCGCTGGCGGTGCTTCTTTACATTGCCGGCCGCCAGTTTGTCGAGGGTGAAATCTCTCCCGGAACCTTCATGAGCTTTTTTGCCGCCATGGCAATGCTTTTCTCTCCGCTCAAACGATTGACCAGCGTCAACGGTCCGCTGCAAAGAGGACTGGCCGCGGCGGACAGCGTGTTCGGCATGATCGACGAACCGGCAGAGGCGGATGAAGGAACACGGACAATCGGCCGATCCAGTGGACATCTGGAATTCAGGAACGTCTCGTTTGCCTATGAGCAAGGCAAGACTGGCGGCGTGGAACACTTGAGCTTCGTCATCGAGCCGGGCGAAACCATTGCCCTGGTGGGCCCGTCCGGCGGCGGTAAATCGACCCTCGTCAATTTGATTCCGCGTTTTTACGTGCCGGATTCCGGTCAGATCCTTCTTGATGGAGTGGACACCAAGACGCTTACGCTGGCTTCGCTGAGAAGGCAAATCGGCCTGGTCAGCCAGGACGTGGTGATTTTCAACGACACGGTGCGCAACAACATCGCCTACGGCTCGCTGGCCGGCGCCGACGACTCCGAAGTGGTGAAGGCGGCGGAAGCGGCTCACGCGCGGGAGTTCATTGACAAGCTGCCGCGGGGATTCGACACCGTCCTCGGACAGCGCGGGGTAGGCCTTTCCGGCGGACAGCGCCAGCGAATCGCTATTGCGCGGGCGTTTCTCAAAGACGCGCCGCTGCTGATCCTGGACGAAGCCACCTCTTCTCTTGACAGCGAGTCGGAGCGACATATCCAAGAGGCCCTGGAGGAGTTGAGGCGTGGGCGCACCACAATCGTGATTGCCCACCGCCTGTCTACAATTGAGTGGGCCGATCGGATCCTGGTCATGAGCGGCGGGCGAATAGTGGAAAGCGGCACCCACGAGAAGCTGCTCGAGATCAACAATCTCTACGCCGGGCTCTATCACATTCAGTTTGCCCGCCAAGCCGAGCCGCTTTCCGCCGCGGGCGCAGAGTAAATGCCTGAAGGCGAGCCGGCCCGGGGCGCGGGACGCGATGTCCAGCCCGGGCCTGTCGTGATCTGGCGACTCAGTGACGGAAAGGCCGGGCACGACAATCAGAGTCTCGGCCTGGCCGAAGCGCTGGCGAGTGAGGTCGCGTGCGAGATCCACCCGCTCACTCCGCTCGGCGCGGCGGCTGCACTGATCTGCCTGGCAACGGGCCGCACGCCGGCCTATGGGTCTCACCCGAATCCGCATCTCATTCTTGGCGCAGGCCACGCCACTCACTTGAGCCTGCTCGCCGCGCGCCGCGCAATGGGCGGACGGGTGGTGGTATTGATGACGCCGTCGCTGCCCAAGCGCCTGTTCGATCTGTGCCTGATTCCGGAGCATGACACGCCCCTTGCTGCAGACAACGTGATCCTCACCCGTGGGGCGTTGAACCGCGTGCGGCCGTGCGCAAGCAAAGACGCATCGTCGGGGCTGATACTGATCGGCGGCCCCTCAGCGCACTTCGACCTGGATCAGCCTAAGCTCCTTGCACAGATCCGCACGGTGTTGGAAAAAGATCCGGGCGTCTTCTGGACGGCGACGACGTCGCGCAGAACCCCGCCTCAACTCATCGCCTCTCTCAACAGGATAAAGGCAGCGAACTTCGAGCTCGTAACGGTGGACGAAACTTCCCCCGGTTGGCTCGCCGAAAGGCTCGCGCGCACGGCCCGCGTCTGGGTCACAGAAGACAGCGCCTCGATGGTATACGAAGCCTTGAGCAGCGGCGCCGCGGTCGGTCTGCTCACCCTGAAAACAACTCGTCCCGGCCGTATTTCACGCGGCATCGAGCGGCTGATAAAGGAGCACCGGGTCACCCGCTTCGAGCAATGGGTCGACGGTGAAGCCTTGGCGGAGCCGGACGCACCGCTGAACGAGGCGAAACGCTGCGCAAGGCTCATACTCGACCGCTGGCCGGAGCTCGCCCGCCGCTGATGCCGGACAAAACATCAACAAGATCTCTCTGCGTCGCGCAAATTCTCCCCGCGTTGGAAGAGGGCGGCGTCGAGCGTGGCACCCTGGAAATCGTCGACGCCCTGCGGCAACACGGCCACCGCGCCCTGGTCATATCCGGCGGCGGCCGCATGGTGGACGACCTTCTGGGCCGCGGGGGGGAACACATTCAGATTCCGGTGGGCATCAAGTCGCCGCTGACCTTACGCTTCGTGCCGACACTCCGCCGGCTGCTGAAGGAGCAACAGGTCGATATTCTTCACGCCCGCTCCCGGCTGCCGGCGTGGATTGCCTATCTCGCCTGGCGCGGGATGCCCGAGGCGAAGCGGCCGCGGTTCGTGACCACGGTTCACGGCCTTTACTCGGTCAATGCCTACAGCGCGATCATGACCCGGGGCGAACGGGTGATCGCCGTGTCAGAGGCAGTGCGCAGCTATCTCCGCGACAACTATCCGAGGCTTGATCCGGAGAGAATCGAAGTCATCCTTCGCGGCGTCGACGACGCGATCTTTTATCCTGATTACAGACCATCGCCAACCTGGACTGCGCGATTCTTCAAGGACTTTCCCCAGATCGAAGATCGTTTCATCGTCACTCTGGCGGGGCGGTTGTCCCGGCTCAAGGGCCATGAGGACTTTCTCGACCTCATCGGCGTGCTGGTGGAGCGCGGCGTGCCGGTGCACGGTTTGGTGGTGGGCAGTAGCATAGGGCGGGAGAGATACGTGGACGATCTCGAGGCAGTGATCGAGAAACGGGAGATCCCGGTTACCTTTACCGGAGGCCGTAAGGATCTGCGTGATATTTTTGCCGTCTCGGGAACGGTCGTTTCGATGTCGCGCAAGCCTGAATCATTCGGACGCACCGCCAACGAGGCGCTGGCCCTCGGTGTGCCGGTAGTCGGCTACGATCACGGCGGGGTCGGAGAGATCTTGGGCGCAATGTTTCCGCAGGGCGCGGTGCCCGTCGGCGATGTACGCGCCGCCGCTGATGTCATAGAACGGATTCAAACAAATGAGCTGCGCGTGAAACGCCCCAACGCTTTCCCCTTGAGCCGAATGCTCGGCGATACAATCAATCTTTATGAAAGTATCACCGCGAATCATTTGATCGACTGATCTTCATGATCCGGGCTCGCTCCGACCTGGCCACCCCCGGCGACCGGCGCCCCCCTTGTGCCGGCCGCCCTGAGCCCTTTCCCGGCCCGCGCAGCGTGTGTATGTTCACGGCCCCCGATCGCTATTGAGCGGACCGCCGGAAGAACCTGGCAGGAAGAACCAGAGGAGCGGAGTTCAAGTGCTGACCGTTATCCAAGATCACCGCCACGCGCTTTATGCGATCATGCTGCTGATTCCGGTTTTCGGAATGCACACGCCGGTCGCGGGAGAATCCGTATCGCTGTTCGCCGCAATCGTGGTCCTCGCGATCGACTGGAGACGTGTTGAGGTCGATGCGGAGCTGAAACGAATTCTCATCCTGTTCGTAATTTATTTGTTCGCGTTCACGGCGTTGTCGGCCGATCATGCGCGTTCTTTGAAGGGAAGCTACGACATACTTCGCGGTCTTGTGCACTTCCCAATCGCGTTGCTGCTCGCTCAATATGCCCGAATAAGAAGCGTCTCGATGCTGTTGAGAGCTTCGGTTACGGCGCTGCTGCTGACGCAATTCCTTTTTCCGCAAAAGAACTTTTTCGGATTCTATGTCAACGCGAACAATGTCTCGGTGATGTTGGTTTTTCTTCTCAGCCTTTCGTTGCCTTCGCTGCATCCGGCCGAAAGACGCACTGCGGATGTCCTTATCGACGGACTGGGGCTTCTGACGGGACTGTATCTGCTGATTCTTACCAACTCCCGGGCCGC
>DATIPL010000239.1:0-1579 GCA_035471965.1 Gammaproteobacteria bacterium | reverse complement strand
CTGCGTCCGATGGCCAAGGCGCTTGCCAACGCGGCATGAAGGATTCGGGCAAGCGATTGACTGCCGACGGCGCGGGAGGAAGTATGGTGATGCCCTCGTCGCCATTATTTCCCAATCCATTCCACTCCGGACGGATCGATGCCCGCAGACAACCCTGTGCCACCGCCCGCGCCTCCAGACCCTCCGCAACGGACTGGCCGGCTCGGCTATTGGGATCAACTTCCCGCCAACGTGCGTGGCGTCGTGTTCGTCATGGCGGGCGGATTCCTCCTGATCGTCATGGCGTCGATCGTGAAGCAGCTCGGCAGTTCGCTGCCGGCGGTGCAGATCCTGTTCGTGCGTTCCCTGGCTGGCCTGATCGTCATCCTGCCGCTGATCTGGAAGCTCGGCTTTTCCATCGTGAAAAGCCAGCGCATGGGCCTGCATCTGATGCGCGGCACCGTCGGGTTCGTCGGCAACGTCTGCTTCTTCTTCGCCTTGATCAACCTGACCATCGGCGACACGGTGACCATTCAGTTCTCCCGTCCCCTGATCATGGTGGTTTTCGCCGCAATCTTTTTGGGGGAGGCGGTGGGCGCTCGTCGGGCGGTCACCACTGCGGTGGGCTTCCTCGGCGTCCTGATCATCACCCGGCCCTTCGGCGAAGGCTTCAATCCCTGGGTGTTCTCTGCGGTGGGCGGGGCGGTCTTCGGCTCTCTCGTGGTGGTTTGCGTGAAACTCCTGAGCCGCACCGAATCGACTCCGGTCATCATGTTCTACTACGCGCTTTACACGACGCTGTTTTCGTTGATCCCGGCGCTCTTCGTCTGGGAGGCGCCGACGACGCTCGAATGGGGGCTCCTGTTCCTGACCGGGGCCCTGTCCATCGTCGGACAAGGCATGTTCACCCACGGCGTAGGATTGGGCGAAACCAGCTTCGTGATGCCCTTCGACTACTTGCGGATCGTCTATTCTTTCCTGATCGGCTTCATCCTTTTTGCCGAGGTGCCGGGCATCTGGTCGATCACCGGGGCATGCGTGATCGTCGCCGCAAGCGTCTATCTGCTGCGCCTCGAACGCACCAAGGCAAAGGATTGATTTCCTATTCCCCCTGGACGATGGGGTTGTGCAGAATGCCGATGCCTTCGATCTCGATGCGCAGATCCTGCCCCGGTTCGAGGAAGATGCCCTGGGGCCGCCCGTTGCCCGACGGCGATCCGGTGGCGATGACGTCCCCGGGCCGCAGGGTGAATTTTCGCGACAGTGCCTCGATCTGCTCGGCGATGGTGAAGTGCATGAAGGATGAATTGGAGTCCTGCTGCAGCTTCCCCGCGACCCATTGCTTCATGTCGAGGTCATAGACGTCCTCGATCTGGTCCTTCGGCACAATCCACGGTCCGAGTGGCGCGCCCGTATCGAAGCTTTTGCCCGAGAGGAAATCCTGCATGTTGTTCCAGTCCGCCCGCCGGCCCTGATCACGGAGCGACAGGTCGTTCACTATGGTGTAACCGGCGACGACGTCCATGGCGTCCGCCGCCGCGACGTTGCGGGCGGGACGGCCGATGACCGCAGCCAGCTCCGCTTCCCAATCGACCTTCTG
>DATIPL010000238.1:0-3336 GCA_035471965.1 Gammaproteobacteria bacterium | reverse complement strand
GGCGGATGTGCTTTGCCGTTTCGAGAGCAAGGAAAAGCATCCCGACGACGGCCCGATTTCTCTCGGAAACGCCGAGATCGCCATTCTGGGCATGGGCCGCGTTGGCGCCGGCGCCTACGAGCTTCTCAAGAGCCGTGATGTCAAAATCATCGGGCTCGACTCCGACCCCGGCAAGATCGAGCGCCATCGGCAAAAGGGCCGCCGCGTGCTCTTCGCGGATGCGGAGGACCCCGGTTTCTGGAATCGCCTCGATCTGGAAAAGGTCAAGGCGGTGCTGCTCACGATGCCGGATCCGGAAGCGAAGAGAATTGCGATCAGGGCACTGAGACAGCGCGGCTTTGAAGGCATCATCAGCGCTACCAATCTATATGAGGAGGAGGCGGGTCCGATCCTGGAGGCGGGAGCAACCACCACTTTCAACTACTTTGACGAAGCCGGGGTCGGGTTTGCCGAGCACACCTGGGAGGCGCTGACGGGGTCAGGCCACGGCCCGGAACCGGCGGGTGATGACGCGTCCGTGAAGCAGCCGGCATGATCACAATAAAAGGACCTCGCGTGGCGATAATTTCCGGTGCGCGAACGCCGTTTGCCAAGGCGGGTACTTCGCTGCGGCGTCGTTCGGCGCTGGACCTCGCCGTGCACGCGGTCAACGGCGCGGTGGAAATGTCCGGACTCGAGCCCGAATCAGTGGACGAACTCCAGTTCGGCATCGTGGTGGTGACACCGCGCGTTCCACAGTTTTCCAGAGAAGTGTGTTTTGCGAGCCGCCTTCCCCCCAGGGTTCGCGCGCTCACCCTGGTGGACAACTGCATTACGGGCATCTCCGCGGTCAGCGCGCTGTCGGACTCGATCCTCGCGGGACGCGCCGAGCTGGGAATCGCCGGCGGAGTCGAGTCGATGTCGAATCCGGTGGTACTTTTTCGGGAAAAGGCAGGCCGAATTTTCGTCGACATGGCCAACGCCAGGAGCTTGCGTGAGCGGTTGGCGCTGGCAACGAAATTGAGGCCTAAAGATTTCGTACCTGAACCTCCAGCGATTGCCGAGCCTTCGACGGGACTGAGCATGGGCGAGCACTGCGAGCTCATGGTCAAAGAGTGGAAAATCTCGCGCCGGACCCAGGACGAGATCGCGCTTCGCAGCCATCAGCGGGCTCACGCGGCGACCGTGGACGGGCGACTTCGGGCGGAAATTCATCCGCTGGACGGCGTGGACCACGATACTCTGATTCGCTCCGATACTACGCTCGAGAGGCTCGCGGCGCTCAAACCCATATTCGACCGCTCCCCCAGCGGAACCATTACCGCGGGCTCATCGAGTCCACTTACCGACGGCGCCGCCGCGGTCGTGCTCACCACCCAGGCGAGGGCCGAGCGCGTCGGTCTGGCGCCGCTGGCGTTCATCCGCGATATCGAGTTCGCCGCCATCGACCCCGGGGACGGACTGCTGATGGCGCCCGCCGTAGCGGTCCCGCGCCTGCTCGAACGCAACAGGCTGAAGCTCGATCAAATGGACATCGTGGAAATGCACGAAGCCTTCGCTGGGCAGGTGGCGTGCAACCTCAAGGCTTGGGCCGACGGCTGGAAGGAGCGCGCCATCGGCGAAGTCGATGCGGAAAGACTGAATCCCATGGGAAGCTCTATTGCCGTGGGTCATCCTTTCGGCGCCACCGGAATCAGGATCGTGTTGACGCTGGCCAACGAGCTCAAGCGAAGGAACGCGCGATACGGACTCATCAGCGTCTGCGGCGCGGGGGCCACGGCCGCGGCGATGATCCTGGAACGCGCCTGAGCTCGTTCAACGCCCGATCAGAATGAACGAAATCGTCAAACTCGGAAGCGCGCTGAGCCTGGAGCTGCGTACAGACGGCGTTGCGGTGACAGTCCTCGACGATCCGGAGGCGTCAGTCAATACGCTCAAGGCCGGGCTTGTCGACGAGTTTGAACAGCTGTTCCGCGAGCTCGAGCGCAAGCCGGCGCTCAAGGCTCTGGTACTGATCTCGGGAAAACCCGACAGCTTCATCGTCGGCGCGGACCTGGATATGCTGCGGAGCGTGCATTCTCCCGTCGACGCCGCCGCGCTCTCGCGCATGATGCAGGAAATGCAGAAGCGTCTGACCATGCTTCCCGTGCCGACGGTGGCGGCAATACACGGCAATTGCCTCGGCGGCGGACTGGAGCTTGCGCTCACTTGCGATGCCCGCATCGCCAGCGACAGTGACATCACCCGCTTCGCGCTCCCCGAGGTCAGGCTCGGCCTGCTTCCCGGCGGCGGCGGGACGCAACGCCTGCCGCGGCTGATCGGAGTGAAACCGGCTCTCGATATGATGCTCAGTGGACGCCAGCTTCGCGCCCGGGAGGCCCTCGAGCTCGGGCTTGTCGACCAGCTCACCGACGCGGCGGGGCTGCGCGATGCGGCGGTGAAGTTTGCCCTGGCGCTGGAGGATCTGAGCGCGGACGGTGAAACGCTCCGGCGACCGGTGGACTCAATCTTCACTCGAGCCGGAATGGCGCACTGGCTGCTGGCAAAAACGGCGCTCGGTCGACATCTGCTCTTCGCCAAGGCGCGCAAGGCGACGCTGGCAAAAACCCGCGGCAACTATCCCGCGCCGGAGCGCATTCTGGACGTGGTGCGCACCGGGCTCGAGCGGGGCCTCAAGGCGGGATTCGACGCCGAGATCAGTGCCTTCGGCGATCTGGCCGTGAGTCCGGAGGCGCGCGAGCTGATCAATATCTTTTTTGCCACCAGTTCGCTGAAGAAGGACAGCGGGGTGAAGGACGCCGGCGTCGAGCCGCGGGAGGTGAGGAAGGTCGGCATTCTCGGGGCAGGCTTCATGGGGGTGGGCATCGGATTCGTGAGCGCCTACCGTGCCGGTGTGGAAGTGGTGTTCAAGGACCGCGATCTGGAAAGCGCCGAGCGCGGTCTCGAAAACGTTCGCGCCCGGCTGGACGAGCGGGTAAAAAAGAAACGCATGACCGCGGAAACGCGGGAGCGTATCGTTGCGCGAATTGCGGTAAGCGCCGACTATGCCGAGCTTGCCGGCGTCGACATCGTGATCGAAGCTGTATTCGAGGATCTGGATCTGAAGCATCGCATGCTTCGAGACATCGAGCTTTTGAGCCAAAACCGGATCATCTTCGCCAGCAATACCTCGTCGATTCCGATCAGAAGTATTGCAGAGGCGGCAAACCGGCCGGAGAACGTCATCGGTATGCACTATTTCTCGCCGGTGGAGAAAATGCCGCTGCTGGAAGTCATTGTCACCGAGAAAACGAACGACGAGGTCACCGCCACCTGCGTTGCGTTGGGTAAGCGCCAGGGAAAGACGGTTATCGTGGT
>DATIPL010000237.1:0-4061 GCA_035471965.1 Gammaproteobacteria bacterium | reverse complement strand
CATGACCTGACCGATTTCGTTGATCGACTGGACCATGGCGCGATTGATGGGGTCCTTGGCGATATCGCGGATAAAGACGCCGTCAATCTTCAGGAAATCCACCGGAAGGGTTTTTAGATATGCATAAGACGACATGCCGCTGCCGAAGTCGTCAAGAGCGAACAGGCATCCGAGAGAACGCAGCGCCTCGAAGAACCTAACCGCGTCCGAGAGATTCGCGATGGCGGCCGTCTCCGTGATTTCAAAACATATCTTGTTCGCAGGAATGTCTCCTTGTTTGAACAGCGAAATCACGTAATCGAGCAGATCCTCGTTGAGGAGAGACTGTCCAGAAATATTTATGGAGCAGAAGTTCAGCGAGTCCAGCTTGCCGGGGTGTCTCTTGAACCAGTCGAACGCAGTTCCAATCACCCATCTGTCGATTCGGCTGGCCATGTCATAACGCTCGGCGGCGCTCAAAAACGCGCCCGGGGCGTGAAAGCTGTCGGGATCGTCCTCATTCACGATTCGAAGCAGCAATTCTCCATGGTGGCTTCCGTTCCTTATATTGGCGGATACCGGCGCGATGGGCTGAAAAGCCAATCGCATGCTGCCGTGCTCCAGGGCGTTGTTGATGCGCGCGACCCACTGCATCTCACCCTGCATGCGCGCGACCTCCAGGTCTCCGGGCTCGCATACGTGAATACGGTTTCGGCCGTGATCCTTGGCCGCGTAGCAGCCGGAATCCGCGAGCCGGAGTAGATCGGTTACCGTCTCCTCTCCGGAGCTTATCGGCACCAGGCCGACGCTCGCGCCTATGCTGAACGTCTTGTCCTCCCAGCAGAAACGGAAGGTACGAATGGCGCCCAGCACCGCATCCGCAATCTTTCGCGCTTCCCCGCTGGGACAGCGTTCTATCAGGATGCCGAACTCGTCCCCGCCGAGTCTCGCGATCGTGTCGGACTGCCTCACCTTTGTTTTCAGTATGCTGCCAAGCTGTTTCAGCAGCGCGTCGCCGGCGACGTGGCCGCAGCTGTCGTTGATGATCTTGAACTGGTCCAAATCCAGATAGCACAGGGCGTGCTCGCAACGCTCCTCCGCCGAGGCGCGGATGGCGGCATCGACGCGCCGTTCGAACTCACGGCGGTTGACCAGTCCCGTGAGCGCGTCGTGGCTGGCCTGGTAACTCAGTCTCTCGGACATGGCGTGAGATTCGGTGACGTCCTGGATCTGAGAAATGGTATGAATGGGCGCTTCGCCGCTGTCCCGCACCACCGAGACGCTCAGAAGTCCCCATATGGTCCTGCCGTCCTTGTGACAGAAGCGTTTTTCGAGCTGGTAGTGATCGACCTCGCCGTCGATCATCGATTGATATCTTTCTACGCTCATTTCGACGTCGTCGGGGTGCGTGATGTCCTTGAACAGCCTGCCGTTCAGCTCGCCAGGCTCGTAGCCGAGCATCGACTCGAATGTCCGGTTGAGCTCGAAGAAGCGCCCCTCTTTATCCAGCAGGGCCATAGCGATGGGCGCATCGTCGAAAGCGCTTCTGAAGCGCGCCTCGCTTTTCCTCAGCGCGGCTTCTATCTCCAGGCGCTCCTCGATTTCCTCTTCGAGCTGCAGGTTCGTCGTCTCGGTCTGTTCCATGGCTCGGGACACGCGCCTGGCCAGGTCGGATTTCTCGAATCCGAGCTTCAATGCCCGCACGGTGCTTCGCTGAAAGTGCACCGCGAGTCCAATCATGACCACAGCGTAAACGAGAGCGAGCATGGCCATGGAAAAGTAGACTTCGTTGCCACTGGTCAGAAGATACAGAGTCATGGGCGTGGTCGAAGTGATCATGAACGCCAGAAAGGCCGATAACAGCGGCGCCAGCAACGGAATCGCAGCGAGGGTGATGCCCCCGAGCGCAAAGCAGATCAGGAGCAGATACTCGGCTGAGGCCTGGGGCGCGAATAGGGCCCCCGTCAGGCCCCAGACGCTGCCCATGATCATTGAGCCGATGATGGTCGCGTAACGCCAGATTTCGCGGCGGCGCTGCCGCTTCGGCTGGCGGTAATAGGCCACGGCCACCACCGAGCGCACCAGACTGCCTAGCAGGAGCGCCACGATCCAAGTCACCAGTGATGAGGGAGTCACGACGTCGGAAAGCGCAAAAGCGAGAACGGCGCCCACGCCGAGGTTGCCCAGAATGGCGAACTTGCCCTGGTCGTACAGATATCGAACCCGGTTCCGCCCGACATAGCTGTTCCGCTGCCGATCTCTATCGACCATGGCGGCTTTGACGTCTTCGACCCGAAAGCCCTGCGTATCCAGGGTGTCGAATTCTTGTATGAGCTTGGTGTCCAGACAGACCTCCGGTTAGGGCAGTCGCTTGCCGCGCCTCGAGTTGGCGCTGGCGGGAGGCAAGAAAGCCCGCTGCCGCCGGGCGGCGGACCCCGGTGGCAGGGCGATTTGCGGCGGGGCCGTTGCTGGGCTTTTTTCGGCAGAAAGGTGGAAAAACTTTAGCGCCCCCGGAGTCTTGCCGGGACGACCGCCTGCGACCACGAGGCCTTGAAAACCAAGCCTTTCCCCGGTCCCGCGCGTTATAATCCCCGGTCGCGAGGGCCCGGAAACCGAAATCTCGGTGACGAGGCTCCGCAGCAAGAACCTCGTAAGGCACAGGACCCTGGATGGCGACTCTAGTGACACAGCCGAGAGATCTGTTCTCGCGTCCACTCAAGGATCTGAGAGTCTCGGTAACGGACCGGTGCAACTTTCGCTGCACCTACTGCATGCCCAAAGAGATTTTCGGCGCCAACCACACGTTCCTGGACCGCAAAGCGCTGTTGACCTTCGAGGAGATCGCCCGCGTATCGTCAATTTTCATCCAGTGTGGGGTGGAAAAAATACGGCTCACGGGCGGGGAGCCTCTGCTTCGCCGGGACATTGACGTGCTGGTCGAGATGCTGGCGAAGCTAGAGGGCCTCAAGGACCTGACTCTGACCACCAACGGCTCGGTGCTCACTCCTGAACGCGCGCGAATGCTCAAAGACGCCGGGCTTCGTCGAATCACCGTCAGCCTCGACGCCCTGGACGATCCCACCTTCAAGGCGATGAACGACGTCGGCTTTACCGTCTCTCGCGTGCTGGAGGCCATAGACAACGCCGCGGCCGCGGGGCTCACGCCGGTCAAGGTAAATGCCGTGATCAGGCGCGGCGTCAACGAGCACGTGATCCTGCCCATGGCCAGACACTTCAAAGGCACAGGTCACATCGTGCGGTTCATCGAGTACATGGACGTGGGGAACACCAACGGCTGGAGACTGGACCATGTGGTTCCGGCCGCCGAAATCATGCATACCATCAACGCGGAGCTTCCCATCGAGCCATCAAGCCCGAATTACAAAGGAGAAGTCGCCAAACGTTGGCGCTTTCAGGACGGAAGCGGCGAGATCGGCATCATCTCGTCGGTGACACAGCCCTTTTGTGCCACCTGCACCCGCGCCCGGCTTTCCGCCGAGGGCAAGCTTTACACCTGCCTGTTTGCGTCGACAGGCCACGATCTGCGCCGACTGCTACGCAGTGATGCGTCCGACGAATACATTCTCGGCACCCTGCAGTCCGTCTGGGGTCGGCGGAGCGATCGCTATTCCGAAATCCGAACTTCGCGCACCGTCGATCTACCCAAAGTAGAGATGTCCTATATCGGCGGTTAAGAGCGGCCATCGGTCAGGGCTCGCGACCGAATTCCCCTGAGGTGCTTCCAGACGGCGCGGCTCCGGCGCCGCGCTTGACCTCGTTCAGCCGCACCAGAATCTCCTTGAATGTCGGCTCGTCTGACGTCGCTGCCCTGAGCTTCTCTTTGTGCTCTTTGTGATGAGCCCGGAGATTGAAACCCACTTTCAGAAAAATGAGAAGCACCAACCGCGTCACCGGTGAGCCAAGCGATAAAAGGAAAAATCCGCCGATAATGACGGTGACGTGCAGAGCAGGAATGCGGCCATAGGGCCGCACCATCAGAGACTTGACGTCGGTGTTGAGATACACGCCCCTGCCTAGGTAGTTCCGGATAAAAGAGAAGGCGTGACTCGAGAAAAGCGCAA
>DATIPL010000236.1:0-3513 GCA_035471965.1 Gammaproteobacteria bacterium | reverse complement strand
GAAGAAAGAAGTCATGCGCCTGGTGCATGAGGACATGCTTGCCCAGGTCAAAAAGCTATCAATCCCGGTCCAGTACGGAAAAGCCAGCCTGAAAAGGATCGAGTCACGCTTCAAGTCCGGGGCCGTCCCCATAGTGCTCATCAGCCTTTTTCATTTCTACGAGCAGAAGATTCCGCACTGGGTCGTGGTAACTGGATTCGAGGATCGCTTCGTCTATGTCAATGATCCCTTCGTCGATCGCAAGCGGGAACATACTCGCACCGACTGCATAAACATGCCCATCGCGAAGTTCGACTTCGAGCGCATGTCTCGATACGGGCGGGCGGGTCTCCAGGCGGTGGTTTTTATCTCCAGGGATGGTGGAAAGAAATCGGGCGCGTCCGGAGGCGGTTGAACGAAATGGCAGATCATCTGGTTCTGGTCGACAGAACGGACACGTGGAAGCCCGAAGATCCGGAGCTTCCTGTAGCAGCGGCGAGGGATTACCTATCAGGCACGGAATATTCCTCCGTCAAGCGGCTTCGCGTCATCAATCTGTGCCGCAATTACGAGTACCTCGGGCTGGGCTACTACTGCTCGCTCCTGGCCGAAGCGCGCGGGCACCGCGTCATTCCATCGGTGAGGACCATCCAGGACTTGAGCAGACGCTCCATTTACGGCGGAATCGCCGAAGATTTGCTGGATACGGTGCAGAAAGCATTCGGGGGAATCGCTTCCGCCGAGGTTCCGGACCGCCACGAAACGGTAATTTGTTTCGGAAAAACCGAGACGCCCGAACTCGTCGATCTGTCGCGACAAATTTTCGAGCTCTATCCGTGCCCAATCCTCAAGCTGGAGTTTCGCAAGCTGGCGCAGGGATGGCAGCTGCACGCGATCAGGCCGGGAAACGCCACCGCCCTGATGGATACTCAGCACCAGTTTTTCTTCTCCGCGCTGCAGGAGTACCTGACGCGGCGCTGGCGGCGGGCGCGAGCGCGAAGCGCCTACCGCTACGACCTGGCGATACTGCAAGATCCGGCTGAAACGCTGCCACCGTCAAACCCGCGCGCGCTCAAGCGTTTCGAGAAGGCCGCGGAGCTCCGAGGCGTGGACGTCGAGTTCATCGGCCGCAAAGATTTTGGACGGCTGGCGGAGTTTGATGCGCTCTTCATTCGAGAAACGACCCGGATTGACCACCATACCTACAGATTCGCCACCCGCGCCGAGAACGAGGGCATCGTGGTAATCGACGACCCGGACTCGATACTGAAATGCGCCAACAAAGTCTACCTGGCGGAGCTGTTGAAGGGGCACAATATTCCGACGCCCAAATCGCTCATCGTGCGGCGCGAGACGCTGGGAGAACTGGAGCGCGAAATAGGGTTCCCGCTGGTGCTCAAGATCCCGGACGGCGCTTTTTCGACCGGTGTCTTCAAAGTGGACAATGCGGATCAAATGCGCAACGTGGCAACGCGTCTTTTCAAAGACTCCGATCTCATTCTCGCGCAGGCGTATCTTTATACGGCGTTCGACTGGCGAATCGGCATACTCAATCGTAAACCACTCTATGCCTGCCGATATTACATGGCGAGAAGTCACTGGCAGATCGTGAAGCATCGGGACGGTGGCGATCCCTTGGAGGGGGAGAGCGATACGGTGCCGGTTTTCGAGGTCCCTGAGGCGGTGCTGCAGACGGCGCTGCGCGCCGCGGATCTGATAGGTGACGGTCTGTACGGCGTTGACATCAAGCAAACTGATCATGACGTAATGGTCATCGAGATCAACGACAATCCGAGTATTGACGCCGGAATAGAGGACGCCGTGCTGGGTGACGGTCTTTACGCTGCGATAATCGACGAGCTGGTTGCGCGCATCGAGAAACTGAAATCGCCGGCGCAGAACAGGTCGCAATCGGCGCGTTCGTCCGTTTCCGGCGCCGCGGAAAATCGAACCGGGTCTTAGGCGGCGAGTGGTGGAAAGCTACCGGGTTTACGCGGTGAAGTACGGCACGCGTGCTGCTCGCCGCCACGATAACTTTGTTTTCCGGGATGAGCACGATGGGCCGATGCCCATGGATTACTACGTTTGGGCGATCACGTCCGCAACTCGCGCCATGGTCGTCGATGTCGGCTTCAATCGGGCGGAAGGCGGGCGCCGGGGCCGCGAATTTCTGCGCTGCCCGACCGAAGGTCTGGCGATGATAGGTATCGATGCGAACAGCGTCCGCGATCTCATCATCACCCACCTCCATTACGACCACGTAGGCAATCTGGGGCGGTTTCCGAGGGCGAAGTTTCACCTGCAGGACCTGGAAATGAGCTATGCCACCGGCCGCGGCATGACCCACGGCGTGCTTCGGAGCGCCTACGCGGTGGATGAAGTAGTGGAAATGGTGCGCCTCGTCTACGGCGACCGCGTGATTTTTCACGACGGTGACGACGACATCGCTCCCGGGGTCAGTGTTCATCATATCGGGGGGCACACCCGGGGACTTCAGGCGGTGCGGGTGCACACTGCAAGGGGGTGGCTGGTGCTGGCGTCCGACGCCAGTCACTATTATGCCAACATGGATGACGGAAACCCGTTCCCGATCGTGGAAAACGTCACCGACATGCTGGAAGGGCATCGCCGCATTGGAAAGCTGGCCGATTCCCACGACCATATCGTTCCAGGTCACGATCCGGAGGTGATGCGGCGCTATCCCGCCCCGTCAAAGGAGTCGGAGGGAATCGTGGCGAGCCTGCACGAGCCGCCGACGAATGTGGCAGTTCGTAAGTAGCATTTGGGAGAGCGCGAATGCCGTATATCGCATGTCGACTATCGGGAGACGGTAGGTAGTAGATGGTAGATGGGTAATATGGGATTCAGTAATCTGCCCCCGGTACTCTCTACCATCTGCCATCGATCATTTTTCCACCGACAATAAGACCGTTGCCGGCCAGATGCTTCCGTTGAACAACATCCTTGTGGTCTCCCTCGAGCAGGCGGTCGCGGCGCCTTTTTGCTCGTCGCGTCTGGCCGACGCCGGCGCAAGGGTGATAAAGGTGGAGCGTGACGGCGGTGATTTCGCCCGCGCGTACGACAACGTGGTGCACGGCGAAAGCGGCTATTTCGTGTGGTTGAATCGCGGCAAGGAATCGCTGGTGATGGATATCAAGAATCCGCAGGATGCCGCGCTTCTCGAGCGTATCCTCGCCAAAACCGATGTATTTATTCAGAACCTGGCCCCGGGCGCCGCATCGCGGGCAGGCTTCGGTTCGGATCGCCTGAGGAAAGCTCATCCTCGGCTCATCACCTGCGACATCAGCGGTTACGGGGAGGAGGGCGCGTATGCGCAGATGAAGGCCTATGACATGCTGGTTCAAGCGGAAAGCGGCATGTGTTCCATCACCGGTTCCCCGGAGCAGCCGGGACGCATAGGCGTTTCCGCCTGCGACGTGGCCTGCGGCATGTACGCATACATGGCCATCCTGGAAGCGATCATCGCCCGTGAGCAAACGGGCGAAGGCAGGGCTATTCGCACATCGATGTTCG
>DATIPL010000235.1:0-1837 GCA_035471965.1 Gammaproteobacteria bacterium | reverse complement strand
GTCGGCCAGCACGGCTGAGGTTGCAGGACAGGCAACGATGCCTCGGCCTGACCGATGTCGGCCTGGCCCGGAGTGAGAAGGAAGGTCAGAGGATAGCCCAGCACATCAGTCGACGCGTCCGCCACATTCAGCAAAGGGCAGGAATCGACCCAAAGCTGATGTAGATAGGGTCTCTCAAAAACCTTGGTTTTTCGGAGGACGGTGAAGGGCGGCTATCGGCCAAAAGCTGCCGATCGATACAATCCCGCCGAATGGCAGCGCCACTCTGGGAGCAGAAGTTCAGCGAAATCTACTGTCAGCACTTCCGGGTCCATGGCCTAGCCGAATAAAATGCACGGCGAACCAGGAAGTTCGCACCACCGCAGCGCCTGCTGGATGTCCTGGTATACTGACGAAAGTGTCAATCCATTACTTTCTAACCGTATCAGACAATTCTTGTGAACTGACCGCAGAAGAAAGGAGCGTTTCGATGATGGCTTCTTCCTCCGTCCAGCAGATGAAATCCGACTTTCGGGGGGATCTGATCGTCCCGGGCGACGAGCAGTACGATACCGCACGTATGGTGTTTAACGCCGCGATCAACCGGCGGCCGGCACTCATCGCGCGCTGTGAGGGCGCTGACGATGTGATCCAGGCGGTGAACTTCGCTCGCGAGGCAAGCCTGCTGGTTGCCGTCCGCGGCGCCGGCCACAACGTTGCCGGTTTCGCCGTGTGTGATGACGGCTTGGTGATCGATCTGTCACGCATGAAAGCCATTATGGTTGACCCTTCGGCACGTACGGTGCGGGTGGAAGCAGGGTGTAACTGGGGCGAGGTGAACGACGCGCTCGCACCCCAAGGCCTCGCCGCCACGGGCGGGTTCGTCTCGATCACTGGCGTTTCGGGCCTCACCCTGGGCGGCGGTCTCGGCTGGCTTGTGCGCAAACACGGCCTCGCGTTGGACAACCTGCTGTCCGCGGAAGTCGTGCTTGCAGATGGTCGCCTGGTCACGGCGAGCGCTCAGGAGAATGACGATCTCTTCTGGGCGATACGCGGCGGCGGCGGAAACTTCGGCGTCGTCACCTCCTTCACGTTTCAGGTGCATCCCTTGGGCACGGTGCTGGCGGGCATCGTCCTTCATCCGGCTTCGGCTGCGGCCCCGGCCATCCGCCGGTGGCGCGACCTTGAAGCAGACGCTCCGGACGAGTCCACCCAGGGCGCGCTGCTGTTTCATTTGCCGGACGACCCGACGGCGCCGCCGCCCCTGCGTGGGACGGCGGTCGTGGGGCTCGGCGGCGTCTACGCCGGTGCGGTGGACGAGGGCGAGAAGGTCTTGGCTCCGCTGCGCCAATACGGGTCTCCACTTGCCGACAAGTTTCAGCCGATGCCCTACAGCGCCGCGCAGCGCATGGCCGATTTTCTCTGGCCACCGGGCCTTCATAGCTACTGGAAATCGAGCTATCTGACGGCACTCACCGATGACGCCATCGATGTTATCGTCGATTTATTCGCGCGGGTTCCTTCACCGCGGACCGTGATCGTGCTTGAGCACAACGGCGACAGCGCCTGGGACCGCGTGCCGGACTCCGCCACCGCGTTTGGCCATCGCAGGTGGCCGTATAACATCGTGGTGACCTCTGCATGGTCCGATCCCCAGGACACGGAGCAAAACATTGCCTGGACCCGCACGCTTTTCGAGGCCATGCGGCCGTTCGCAGCACCGGGCGCGTATGTGAACTACCTCGGCGGCGACGAAGGCGTCGCTGGACTTAAGGCGGCCTACGGCGCGAAGCTAGAACGACTCGCAGCACTGAAGAAAAAGTACGACCCGGCAAACTTTTTCCGAATGAACCAGAAC
>DATIPL010000234.1:0-5538 GCA_035471965.1 Gammaproteobacteria bacterium | reverse complement strand
CTCAAACGCGAGGGCCTGAACTTGAGCGGAGGCCAGCGCAAGATGGTCGCCATCGCGAGAGCCATGGCGCTTGGCCCCACGCTGCTGATGCTGGACGAAGCATTCGAAGGCCTGGCCCCCGTGGTCATCGGCCGCTTCCGCGACGCCATGGCCAGGATCAAGGAGCTCGGCATCTCGCTGCTGATCGCCGAATCCAACCTCCTGAATGCCGCGGAAATCGCACACCGCCTCTACGCCATCGATCGTGGCGAAATCATCTTCCACGGCGATCCCGACGACGCGCTGAACGACGACCGCGTAATGAAAGCCCTCCGCGGATAAACGTCCCTGGAGGATCCCGATCGCCTGCCTCGAAACTTGACGTGATCTCGACGAGTATCGTGTGGCCGTTGGCGTCGAGACATAAACATAGACAAGAGTGCAAGCCTGGCAGGAAGCGCCTGTGAATCAGCAGCAGAGGATCGAGAAGTTCCGCGCCCTCCACGAGCGCCCCGGGGCCTTCATCATCCCTAATCCGTGGGACGTCGGCACCGCCAGAATCCTGGCGGCCATGGGATTCGAAGCGCTGGCCACCACCAGCGCCGGCCTGGCCTTCTCCCTCGGCGTCAGAGAGGGCGTCGTTTCACGGAAATCGGCGCTGGCCCACTGTCGCACCATCGTCGAAGCGACGGATCTGCCGGTGTCCGCGGATCTCGAGAAGGGCTTCGGTGACGCGCCCGAAGCGGTCGCTGAAACAATCCGCGATGCCGCCGCGACCGGCCTCGCCGGCTGCTCCATCGAGGACCACACCGGCCGGCAGGCCGAGCCGATCTTCGACTTCGATCTGGCCGTCGAGCGGATTCACGCAGCGGTGGAAGCCAGGCAGGGGCTGCCTCATGACTTCGTCCTGACCGCACGCTGCGAGAACTTCCTGTGGGGCCGCCCCGATCTGGACGACACCATCAAGCGGCTGCAGCAGTTCGAACGCGCCGGCGCGGACGTGCTCTATGCCCCCGGTCTGCACGATCTCGAAACCATCCGCACCGTGTGCGCATCGGTCACCCGGCCGGTCAACGTGGTCATGGGCATGCCCGGCGCCACCTTCGGGCTGAGCGCGCTTGCCGGAGTGGGCGTCAAGCGCATCAGCGTCGGTTCGGCGCTTGCCAGAGCGGCCTTCGGCGCCTTCGTTCGAGCGGCGGAAGAAATGAGAGCGAACGGTACGTTCACCTTTTCATCGGATGCCATCGGCTTTTCCGAATTGGAAAAGTACTTTGCCGACGCCGGGTAGCGCCGGGAGCGCCGATTCGCCCCGTCGCGATTGCCGGATGGCCTCAGCCTCCGCTGTCCGCGCGGGTGTTCTCGCACTCGGCCGCGGTCGCGGGCTCGCAGCGGCCGTAGCAGCGCACCTGTCCCCGGCTGTCCTTGAGCACCGATCCGCCGACCGCCGAGGAACAGAAAATCTGGCCGCGCGAGTCTCTGGCGCACTCGCCCTTGCCACACAATACCTTCCCGTCCCAGGTCCTGTCGGCGCCGCCTTTGTAGGCGCGGGCACACCAGATGTTGCCGCCCCGGTCGTTGAGGCAGCGCCCCCCGCCGCAATAGACTTCGCCGTACGAGTCCCTGGCACAGTCTGCCGATGCGGCGGGCGCCAGCAGACACAGCGTCGCCAGCAGTCCGGCGCCCTGGCGCATGAGTTGGAGAATCCGTGCGTTGGCGGTCATGGCTGGGTCCTCTGCAAGGATGACCAAGGTAGCAAATAAAGCTCGTCGAGATCTTCGAGCAGGCCGCTATCCGCACGCGGAGACGCCTGCTCGAGCCGGGGCGAGCGTCTGCGCCGCGGCCGTGCCCGGACGGCGCTTCGCTGCAGGCGACCGGAGCGCGGTTCGGCGACCCCGGTCGATGCCGGCACGCGTTCACGCCAGCAACGCTGCTCGAGAACGTTCGAGTTTCCGCTTGCGCCAAAAGCGGAAGCTCGCCGCGCGCCGGAGATCGATCCGCGCAGCCTTAATTTTTTTTGCGCCGCGACATGCCATCAACCGGCGACACGCGTATGGTAGCGCCCCGGCACCTCCCGGAGCGCGCGTTGTTCGCTTCAGGGCGAGGGGATTCTCTTTCTTGGCCTGCAATTGCAGCAGCCGTTAGAGGAACCTGCCGAATTCGATCCGCGAATGCCACCTTGGTCCGTATGCTTCGAAAAGGAGGAGAAAAATGAACAAGTCGAGCTGTCTCCCTGGCGTTGCTCAAACGTTGGCCGTGCTGGTGGGAATGATGGGCTTCCAGGCTGCCGGCGCCGAGGAGTACGTCACCAAAGCCAAAGTCATGACACTGCACCAGGCCGAGCTCCCTGGAGTTCCGGGCAAGGAAATGATCGTCAAGCGCTTTTCGATTCCGCCCAAGTTTGTCGGCGGCAAGCACCTGCATCCAGGTCCGGTCTTCGTCTACGTGCTCGAGGGCGAGTTGACCGTGGAACTTGAAAATGAAACCAGGACGTTCAAAGCCGGCGAGTTGTATCCCGAAGATATCAATGCCGCGATGGTGGGTAAGAATCTGAGTGGGTCGGATAACCTCGAGCTGCTGGTGTTCCAGGTGGGAGATGTCGGCAAGCCAATGATGTTGAAGGTCGAGTGAACGGGCAGCCTCGATACCGGAACGAGTCGATGGTGCCTTAATCGAGCGGCCGGCCTTCGTTTGCATCAGTGCCGGCGCGTTTCGGGGAGTGTTTTCACAACCCGCCTCTGAGCTTTTTTCACCTCGGCTTCCCGGACACAAAAGAGATCCTCCCTCACGACATCCGAAAATCCAATTCGGACGGAGTCCTTTCCGAAAAAATCTGCCGTTGCCCGTCGGGGGTGTTCTCCATAGCGCCCTTTTCTCGGCCAGAAGTAATCCTCGGCGCGGGTTGCGGGATGATCGTGTTATGTTCTCGATCCAACCTGACGGATTTCAATGAATCCGTGCACACATGAACGTTGACTTTTACGGAGGAGAACCATGCCTGCATTCCAGAAGCCTGCCCGGTCCCGTCGCGAAGCAGTAATCAAGGCAACCGCGCTCGTCGGCGTCGGGCTCGCGTTCGGTTTCCTGATGAGCCAAGGCTGGGCGGCGATGATGGCGCCCACCGAGCACAAGGGTCTCGAGGTCGAGAAACTCGGCTACGTGCCGGAAGAGTCGATGGCGGCGCAGGTGGGACTGAAGGGCCACATCCTGCTGTTGCGCCGCATCACCATTCATCCCGGCGGGCAGATCGCCAGGCACAGCGCCGCCACCACCCCCGCAGTGGTCTACGTCGACAGCGGCACCTGGATCGAAGGGCGGGACAGCGGCGAGACCGAGCATTCGGCGGGCGATACGTTCGTGGAGGACAAAGACACCGTTCACTGGTTCTTCAATCGCGGCGACGAGCCCGCGGCGGCGTACGTGTGCGACATCAAACCCGCGGGTTGAGAGGGGCTATCGGGCTCCGCCGACCCGAGATGTGCCAGCGGGCCGTCTGAGCCGGAGCGGGCGCACGTACTTCCCGGGCCGTCGCGCCCGGGGGTTTCTCTCGACACGCTGAACCGGGCCGGGTCCGGAACGGACGCACCGGGGGGATGTTCACAATGACTCAGCGCTCCGACATCGAAGCATTGTTCACTGTCGCCAGGCAGATCATGATCGCGGCCGGTTGCGCGTCGCTGATCACCCTCGATGAATCCGGTCTTCCCTCCTCACGGCCGGTTCGCACGTTTCCGTCCGACGGCGAATTCACCCGGATTGTCGTCCCCACGGATTCGCAATCCCGGAAAACGAGGCACGCGCAAAACAATCCGAGCGTCGTGCTGAGCTACGTCGACGCGCCGAGCCGGGGCTACGTCACGGTGATCGGGAAGGCGAAATTGAACGATCGATTCGAGGACAAGAAGGCCATCTGGGCGGATCCCTTCTCGGCCTTCTGGCCGGACGGGCCGGAAAGCGAGAGTTATCTCTTGATCGAAGTCACACCGGAACGGATCGAGCTGAGAAGCTACACCCAGGGTGTTGCGGAGAATCCGACACGCTGGACGCCGGTCACCCTGGAAAGGACGGCGGCCGGCGGCTGGCGGCAGACGGGCCAGCCTGCGATCGCAACCTGAACCGGGGGTCAGAGACCGATTTCCACTGCCCGCATTTTCCGTAACCCGAAAACGGGCCTCCGACCCCGGTTCCCCCGAAAAAGGGTGGAGCGATCGGCTCCACCCTTTCATAGTCAGTACCGCTGTAGGCGTCGGCGTCCTACGGCGTGACGCGCCGGAAGTAGCCGTTGGCCCGGTCCATCGCGGACGACTGCTGGAAAAAGGACAGGAAGTCCATCCCGTCCGAGGCGAGCCCGACGTAGTCGCCGAGGAAGAGACCGTTGGCAAAAGGCGCCTGCGCGATATCGAACGAGGCGTCGGTCAGGCGGACTTCGTTCGAAGGCTGCCAGCTCGCCGGGTCGGAGCAGCCGCCGTCACAGGCGACGAGCCAGTGATCGGCAAGCTCGCCGGAGTCGTCGTCGTTGCGGAAATCGTAGTAGGTGACGCCGACGACGCCGTTGGCGACCTCCACCGAGGGAATGAACGCCTGCGCCCTCAGGGGATTCGCGCCTGCCGGGGTCTGGTTGACCTTGACCGGCGCCGACCAGGTGAAGCCGCCGTCCGATGACATGGAGAAAGCGATCTCGTCGACGCCGCCGAAGCGGGCATCCTGCCAGACGGTGTAGAGATTGCCGTTGGCGGGATCGACCGCGACGTCGAAGAGAATCGAGGCATCACGCACGGGGATCAGAAAATCGGGCGTGATCACGCCGAGCGACAGGATCTTGTTTGTACGGATCGGCCGGCCGTTGGGCAGCCACGTTTCGCCCTTGTCTCCGGAGTATTTGAAGGAAAGGTTGAAGTCGAACTGAGCGCCGCCGTCGTCGTTGCGAAAGTTCAGTATCTCGTTGAAGAAATCAATCACGGTGCCGTCGGGCAGGACCACGATCTGATTGCCGATGGTCTGGTTGAGACCGCCCGGATTGTATAGCGTCTTGGCCGGCTCCCAGGTGTCGCCGCCGTCGGTGGACCGGGCAATCAACGCCGGGCCCTTGAAGCTGCCGAGTCCGCCACGTCCGCGCTCGTTGATCTTGATGCCCCCCGGGGAGACGTCCAGCCGATCCCACACGGCATAGACATAGTTCGAGTCCGTGGGGTCCGCGGTCAGGGAATTCTTGTCATTGAGAAAACGCGGGTTGTCGTCCTCGGCGAGGAGAATCGGAGCGCTCCAGGTCAGGCCGCCGTCGGTGGACTTGCTGACGGCCATGCCGTTCGCGCCGAATCCGCGCTCGCTGCCCGGTGGTGGGTCGGTCTGGAACACCAGGCTCATCTGATGCAGTGTCCCGTCCGGCGCGAATGACAGCCAGGGATCGGAGGACCGCTCCCATGGCCCGCCGCTGCAGTCGGTCAGCCCGGGGACCGGCACGATCTGCCAGGTATTGCCGCCGTCGAGACTGACGCCGGCGACATTGCCTCGGGACCCGCCGTCCGACCAGCGATCCTGCTGCCAGAAAGCGACGATGTTGTC
>DATIPL010000233.1:0-1593 GCA_035471965.1 Gammaproteobacteria bacterium | reverse complement strand
AGACCGTGGAGCAGGATGAAGCCCGCACTCGTGAACTCGGCCGTCGCGGTTATCGGGTGATCCGTTTATGATGCTGTGGACGGCTCCTTCCACCGGCATCTAAGTGCCACAATGTGGTTGTGATCAACCACGAGGAACAGGAGCCGTCGTATGAACGAAGTTACTACGATCGGTGTCGATATTGCGAAGCGCGTGTTCCAGGTCCATGCCGTCGATGAGGCGGGAGAGGTGGTGATCCGCCGCCAGCTGCGCCGTCGCCAGGTCATGGCGTTCTTCGAGCGACTGCCGCCATGCCTGGTCGGCATGGAGGCGTGCGCCAGCTCGCATCACTGGGCCCGAGAGATCATGAAGCTTGGTCACGAGGTTCGGTTGATGCCACCGCGCTACGTGAAGCCGTACGTGAAGCGCAACAAGAACGACGCCGCCGATGCGGAGGCGATCTGCGAGGCGGTGACGCGGCCGACGATGCGCTTCGTGCCGGTCAAGACGGTGGAGCAGCAATCGGTTCTGATGTTGCACCGGACCCGTCAGCTGTTCGTTCGCCAGCGCACGTCGTTGATCAACGCGATCCGCGCCCACCTGGCCGAGTTCGGCATTGTCGCCGGGGTCGGGCGCAATGGCGTCGAGGCTCTGCTGAAGCTAATCAGCGAAGGCGAAGATGACCGCGTGCCGGCGGCGGCCCGCGATTGCCTGAAGGCGCTGGCGGCGCAGCTCGAGTTGGTCAAGCGCCAGATCGTCGAGGCCGACCGCCGCGTGCTCGCCTGGCACCGCAGCAGCGAGACCAGCAGGCGGCTCGAGGCGATCCCCGGCGTTGGCCCCTTGATCGCCAGCGCGCTGGTCGCCTCGATCCCCGATCCCGGCGTCTTCCGTTCCGGACGCGACTTGAGCGCCTGGATCGGGCTGGTGCCCAAGCAACATTCCACCGGCGGCAAGGAGCGTCTCGGCAGCATCTCCAAGGCCGGCAATCGCTACCTGCGCCACCTGCTCGTGGTCGGCGCCTTGTCGGTGATCCGGCGTGCCAAGCAGTTGGGCTACACGCGTCATCCCTGGCTGGTCGAGCTGCTTGCGCGACGATCCAGCAAGATCGCCGCCGTCGCCCTGGCCAACAAGATGGCGCGGATCGCCTGGGCCATGATGGCGCGCAACGAAAGCTTCGATCCGTCGCGTCTGTCCGCCGCGTAAGCCAGCGCAACAAACAAGCGGGCAACGACGCCCGCCCACGAGGTTGGAAAGGGCATTGAACGATTAACGCACCCAAGCCAGTCGGCCCACGGATCGGGACAACCCATTTGTGCCATAGCGCCTTACAAGCGCGCGGTTTTGACCGGGACCCGAGCCGCGGAGAGCATTATGGCCAGCGGCCATGGAACAGCGCCGCAGCAACAGGCCGAACACATGGCAGCTCCGACCAGCAGTGCGGCACCGTTCACAAAACCCTTGCCAACACGGAGCCGTCCACACATGGCACAAAGCGGAATTTTGACGCCGCGATGATCGATTCGGTGCTCGGGCAGGGAGAACCTCGGAGGTATCGCAACGCGGAATCGAGTGAAGATCGAAACCGGCGATCCTCGCCCCCGGATCTCATCCTTC
>DATIPL010000232.1:0-1806 GCA_035471965.1 Gammaproteobacteria bacterium | reverse complement strand
ACGGTAATGGCCAGGTACACCAGCCATTGCTCACCCAGCCAGCCGTTCTTGACCATGAGATCGCCGACGATGAGACCGAACTCACTGTAGCTGGCAAGCGTAACGGCGGCGAGGAAGCTGGTGCGGGCGCGAAGCCTGAACCGCAGCAGGACAAAGAAAAAAAGGAGCGCTTTGATCGGCAGCAGCAAGCAGAAAATCACCGCGACGCCAAGCGCGGTGAGGTCCGGCAGTCCGGAGAGGCCGATTTCGAGAAAGAATCCGACCAGGAAGAACTCCTTGAGGCCCCACATGGCGTTACCGAGCTCGTTGGCCCGGGCGTGATCCGCCAGCAGCGCGCCAAGCAGCAGCGCGCCGAGTTCGGAGCTCAAACCCAGAAGCTCGAAGCCGAATCCCCCTCCAAAGGCGAGTACCGCGCCGAACAGAACCAGCAGCTCTCCGTGTCCGCTGAATTCCAGCAGCCGGTGGACCACGGGACGCAGCAGCGGCAAGGCGAGCAGCCCAATCGCCCAGATGGACGGGGAGTGGTCACCGCTAACGCTGAGAAGGGCGACGGCGACCAGGTCCTGGATAATCAGGATACCGATGGCGATGCGTCCGTGAAACGCCCGCAGCTCGCGCTTGCCTTCGAGCACCTTTGCCGCGATCACCGTGCTCGAGAATCCCAGCGAGACGGCAACGATAAAAGCGAGCTTTACTGAAAGTCCGGCGATCAAGTGCAGCGCGGCTGTAAACAGTCCCGCGGTGATAGCGAGATGAATGAGCCCCCCGGCCCACACCTCGGCACGCACGAAGTTCTTGATTCGCACCTTGAGACCCACCGTAAAGAGCAGCAGGAGCACACCCAGATGGGCGGCATGGCTCAAAATCTCGTTACTCTCGAATCCCAGCGCATTGAGGCCGAATCCGGCGGCGAGAAACCCGACCAGGGGGGGCAAGCCCACTTTTTGGAAACTGAGTCCCAGGGCGAAGGCGCTGACGATCCAAAGCGCTTCCATATTATTTCCTGCTTGTTGGATTCATCACTGCGGGCACGGATCACCGGTGTTCACGCAACGGACTCGCGATGCGCGAAAGAATCTCCTGCACGGGGAGGGTCACTCGTTTCAACGTTTACCAGCGTCGGTCCAGACGCCAGAGCCCGGCCCGGTCCGCAGCGGCGCGCGCGGAAACGAGCTCGCGTCGATGGGGACGACGTTCGATCTCCACGTATTGGCGCCGACCGGAGCGGGAAGCGGCGCCCACCTGATATTCCGGCCGGTATTGATCCATTACGTTGACATAGGTATCCGCCCCAAGCTCGGTGGACAGCCAGTTCAGTATCGCAGCCGTTTCCTCCTCCTGTTCCGGCATGACCAGGTGCCGCACCAGCAGGCCCCGGCGCGCAAGCCCGTCGCGGCCGAATCGAAGCGGACCGACCTGGCGATGCATCTCGCGGATCGCTTCCCGCGCCCGCTGGGGATAGTCCTTGGCTTTGGCCAGACGCCGGGCGCTTTCCCGGGTCCAGAACTTGAAGTCCGGCATATAGATGTCGATTAATCCATCGAGCAGACGCAGGGACCGGACCGCGTCGTAAGCACTGGTGTTATAAACGATCGGGAGATTCAGGCCGCGCGGCGCGGCCACGGCGATGGCCTCGACAACCTGCGGCGCCACGTGTTCGGGGGTTACGAAATTGATGTTGTGGCAGCCTTTTGCCTGCAGCGCCAACATGCAGTCTGCAATTTCATCAGCGCTGCACTCGCGGCCCTGGTGCTTCTGGGATATATCCCAGTTCTGGCAAAAAACGCAGCGCAGGTTGCAGTGGCC
>DATIPL010000231.1:0-3905 GCA_035471965.1 Gammaproteobacteria bacterium | reverse complement strand
GCTGGATCGAATTGCCTGGAATAGCGAAAAATTTCTTTCGTCCGCTTCACCCGACTCACTGGCACTCCATGCCCGGCAATCGAATATGCCGCGGGACTGCCTCTCTGCGCTTGTATCGGCTGGAGGGAATTCAGCTGGGCAAGCGAGGGACCGAGACGAAAGCAACAGCGCGTGTAACAGGGTCCGGCGCTTCGCGCCGAGATGAACGATAGAGCATAAATTCTGCGCATGATCAGTTGCTCGATAATTGACGATACCGGATCCTCACCGGTCCGGAGCAGTGGATTTGCTAAGCACCGGTTCTGGAGCCTGGCTTCTCATACTCTGTGTAAGCGGTGGTACAACTGCACGATGAGGAGAGGAAAGACCGCTAGATTCGAGTCTTGATCACCTCAGACCACGGGACGCGGCTCTCGTCGAAATCATTTGTGCAGTGGAGCTGGGGATGCGACGTGACGCGCGACTTCACACATCCAGGAGAGCCTATGGAAAATGGATCCGTCGAGAACTCCAACAAACCTCGGCGAGTCTGGTATTTGAATGCGATTCGATTTCGGTCGATTGTCGATGCAAAACACTGGCGCACAGCTTGGCAAAAAAACAACGACAGCTATCCGCCACCGAGTTCGCTCGGCCATCTGATGCCCCCGGGGATACGTGGCCAGACGCGAGAGGAAGGACCTCGAAAGCGCCGATTTCCCGACCCTGAGCGGTCCATTACCGAGGTAAACGGCAAGAGGACCTGACCTACCGCCTGGCCGTGAGCGTGCGACTGGGTGATGAGAGTGCGGTGGCGCGCGCTGCCGCCGAGTTGCGTGAGCGGTTTCCCGACTCCGACCCGACGAACTTTGTAGGACGTCTTCCCCATAAACGCTAGCCGGACAGGAAGGCGCTGCTCGAAACCTCTGGCCGAGGGTTTTAATCGAATCCACCAAGGACAAGGCAAGCGCGTCCGCTCCTGTCGGCGTCTAAGCCCTTCGATCAAGGATTCGTTTGCCCGGTGCGAGGCGGGACGCCGCTACCATCGCGCTTTGTATGTGGCGTTCATGTTGGCGATAGCTCCTCGTTTCCGGGCGTACGCGCCGCATCCTATGTTCCTCCGCTTAATCTTCATGTCAGGCATTGTTCAGCCCCAAGTTCTCGAATCACGAGACGCTTTTCCCGGAGTCTCGATCCGTCCTTCTCACCACGGCAAAAACGGACGCGAAGAAATCCCCCGCCTGATAAAATAGAGCCTTTCTGCATAGCGCTGCTGCATATTCGCGTAATGGGATGAAGCCAGGTCAATTCAAACTTGCGGCGGGTTTCAAACCCTCGGGCGATCAGCCCGAAGCCATTGCCAAGCTCATCGACGGTCTCGAGTCGGGGCTCGCCCACCAGACGCTGCTGGGAGTCACGGGCAGCGGAAAAACCTTCACCATCGCCAATGTCATTCAGGCGGTGCAGCGGCCGACGTTGGTACTCGCGCCCAACAAGACCCTCGCGGCGCAGCTTTACGGCGAGTTCAGGGAGTTCTTTCCCGATAACTCGGTTGAATACTTCGTCTCCTACTACGATTACTACCAGCCGGAGGCCTACGTTCCCAGCACCGACACCTACATCGAGAAAGACGCCTCGATCAACGAGCACATCGAGCAGATGCGCCTCTCCGCCACGAAGGCGCTGCTGGAGCATGATGACGCCATCATCGTCGCCACCGTATCCGCCATTTACGGCCTGGGCGATCCAGAGGCGTTTCACGCCATGGCGCTGCACCTGATACGCGGCGACACCATCGACCAGCGCCAGATGCTGAGACGCCTGGCAGAACTCCAGTACACCCGCAACGACATCGAGCTGCATCGAGGCACCTACCGGGTGCGAGGCGAAGTCGTGGATATCTATCCGGCCGAGTCCGATCGGGATGCCGTGCGGGTGGAAATGTTCGACGACGAGATCGAATCCTTGAGCTATTTCGATCCGCTGACCGGCGAGGTCAGCCGCCGCGTGCCGCGCCTCACGATTTATCCCAAGAGTCACTACGTGACGCCGCGGCAAACCATCCTCGACGCCATCGAGGAAATCAAAGTGGAGCTGGCGCAGCGGCTCGAGGTGCTGAGGAAAGAAAACAAGCTGGTGGAAGCGCAGCGTCTCGAGCAGCGTACCCGCTTCGACCTCGAGATGATGCAGGAGATCGGCCATTGCAAGGGGATTGAAAACTACTCGCGCTTTCTTTCCGGACGTAACGCCGGCGAGCCGCCACCGACGCTGTTCGACTACCTGCCGTCCAGGGCGCTTCTGGTCATCGACGAGAGCCATGTCACCATTCCGCAGCTTGGCGGCATGTACCGCGGCGACCGCTCGCGAAAGGAAACGCTGGTGGAGTATGGATTCCGGCTGCCGTCCGCTCTGGACAATCGTCCGCTCCGCTTCGACGAATTCGAGAGCCTGTCGCCGCAGAGCATTTTCGTATCGGCGACCCCGGGACCCTACGAGGAAGCCCATTCGGGCGAAGTCGTGGAGCAGGTGGTGCGGCCGACCGGCCTGGTGGACCCGGCGGTGGCGGTGCGCCCGGCGTCTACCCAGGTGGACGATCTGCTGTCGGAGATCAACAAGTGCGCCGCCGTCGGCGAGCGCGTTCTGGTCACCACCCTGACCAAGCGCATGGCCGAGGACCTGACCGATTACCTGGCGGAGCACAGCGTGCGCGTGCGCTACCTGCATTCGGACATCGACACGGTGGAACGGGTCGAGATCATCCGCGACCTTCGCCTCGGCAAGTTCGACGTGCTGGTAGGAATCAACCTGCTGCGCGAAGGGCTCGACATGCCGGAGGTGTCGCTGGTGGCCATACTCGACGCCGACAAGGAGGGATTCCTGCGCTCCGATCGATCGCTGATTCAAACTATCGGCCGGGCTGCCAGGAACATCAACGGCGCCGCGATTCTCTACGCCGACACGGTGACCGGTTCCATGCAGCGGGCCCTCGACGAAACCGAACGCCGACGCAACAAGCAGATCGCATACAACAAGAAGAACCGCATTACGCCTAAAGGCGTGCAGAAAGCCATCAACGACATCATGGAAGGCGGCTATGCCGGCGCGCCCGGCTCGCCCAGGCGCTACGCCCGGGTGGCGGAGGAGTACCGCAAGTACGCCGAGCTCTCTCCGACTGCGTTGTCCAAGAAGATCAGGGAGCTCGAGGATCGGATGTACCAGCATGCGGAGAACCTGGAGTTCGAAGAGGCAGCGCGTCTGCGGGACGAAGCACGCAAGCTGCGTGAAGCGAGCCTCGAGCTGCCGCGCTTCGGGCGCTCTTCAGCGCCGGGAAGGCGGAAGGCGTCGTAGTCGTGACACGGTGCGGGAGGCGTAGGGAACCCGCCGCAGTGCGCAATAGTGAAGCGTATTGCGCCGATCGCGATCCATGCTTGCGGGGTGCGCGGTCCTCACCGAAGTTCGATGGGAAGTGATTGTCGACAGCTTGCCGCTTCCGCCGCGACTCCGGTGAACGTTTCTGGCCGCAGGGCGCAATAGCGAAGCGTATTGCGCCGATCGCGATCCATGCTTGCGGGGTGCGCCGTTCCCGCCGACTGAATTCGCGCCGTATTCCGATTGGTTGCGCGCGTCAGATCGAGTCGCTATGCTTCTTCGCCCTCTGCCGTAGGCGCGTAGCTCAGTGGTAGAGCACTACCTTGACATGGTAGTGGTCGGTGGTTCGATCCCACTCGCGCCTACCAGTTATCTGTCCGCCGAATTTCACTGTAAGCGCTTCTCGGGAAGGGATTTTTTCCCTTGTCTGCCAGCGGGCAGGGCCTCCAGTTCCCCTTCCCATTCAATGCCTTATCATCTAGTCTTTTTCCGTTGGGTGAATCTCTCCAGGGCGTGCCGGATGCCGCCCGACAAGGGCCTCTTTCTCACTGATTTCG
>DATIPL010000230.1:0-7161 GCA_035471965.1 Gammaproteobacteria bacterium | reverse complement strand
ATTCGTCCACGTGACCGCCGTATTCCTCATGGTAGCCCGCATTGAGCGCAACGCGCATGCAGTCCTGCTCGGAGAGCACCCCCACCAGGTTACCGTGCTCGTCCACGACCGGTGCGCCGGATATACGGTTCACAACCAGCGAATGGATTGCTCGAAGGATCTCCATGTCCGGCGACAGGGTGACGAGATTGGCTGCCATGTAGTCACGCACTTTGACCGATTTCAGCATGCCTGTGTTCCCTCCGCAGCATCGTCGTCTTTATCAGCAGCGCGGCGTTCGCATCGGCCGCTGCAGGCCGCGCAGCCTCCACCGCCAACACCGCCGCAGCTGCCGCGAATCGGCGCCCGGCCGAAAAGCACCCCCACGGCCATCGCGGCGACGGCGAGAAGGAGCGTGACGAAGCTGGCAATCATCGTGCTCATGCGACGACCCGCTCATGGAAGCTACGGGTTGCGCGTTCGACAATCCCATCCTCGCTACGCAGAAGAAATAGCGCGGGCACATCCAGGCGTTCCGCCAGGGCCGCCCCCTCCTCGGGTCCCAGCACCATCATCGCGGTGGACAGCGCGTCCGCCGATATGGCGCGATCGGAGAGCACGCTCACCGAGGCCAGACCGTGCTGAACGGGTCGGCCGGTACGCGGGTCGATGGTGTGCGAGTACCGCCGGCCGTCGCGATCGAAAAAGTTACGGTAATCTCCCGATGTGGCGATGGTACCCCCGGCCAATTCCACCACGCGCTGCACCTGGCGCCCACCCGCAACGGGCCGCTCGATGCCGACCCTCCAGCGGGAACCGTCGGATTTACGTCCGCGGGCATTGAGCTCGCCGCCGACGTCGATGAGGAAGCTGTCGAAACCCATGGTTTCGAGGTACGCGGCAACCAGATCTACCGCGTGACCTTTGGCGATCCCGCAAAGGTCCATCCCCAGCCCGCTCCGATTTTTCCTCAGCAGCCCGCGCGCCGGGTCGAACTGCAGAGCGTCCGCCCCGGTGCGCGCGCTGGCGTCCGCGATGGCCTCGTCACTGGGTACGGAATTCTTCCCTTCGGCCGGGCCGAATCCCCATAAATCCACCAGCGGACCCACAGTGACGTCGAAGCCCCCACCCGAGACCGAGCCGACGCGCATTGCCTCCCCGATGACCGTAGCGGTATCCGGCGAGAGGTCGATCCACTCACCGGCGCCCGCGAGATTGAATCTGGAGAGCTCAGACTCCGGCCGGTAAGTGGACATCAGCGTATCCACCCGGCCAAGCGCCGCCTCGACGCCGGCGCGCACCGATTCGGCCTCTTCAGTAGACAGCCGTTGCGGCAGGCTCACGCGGTACCCGGTGCCCATGGTCGGACCCGCCAAACGCGTCAGCGCGTCGCGCGCACCCGAGGCGCCACAGCCGGCGAGCGCCGCCACGCTACCCGGTACCGCAAGCCGCGCCGCCACCGCGAGCGTTCCCCCGAGATAGGTCCGTCTTTTCATCATCAGCCTCCTGGTCGAGAGCGTAGCAGCGCTCAACCTCCGAAATCGTCCAGCAAAATATTTTCCCGCTCGACACCGAGATCCTCGAGCATGTTGATAACGGCCGCGTTCATCATCGGCGGACCGCACATGTAGTACTCGCAGTCCTCCGGAGCCGGGTGGTCTTTGAGATAGCTCTCGTAGAGCACGTTGTGAATGAAGCCCGTGTAACCGGTCCAGTTGTCCTCGGGCAGCGGATCCGAGAGCGCCACGTGCCACTCGAAGTTGTCGTGAGCCGCCGCAAGGTTGTCGAAATCATCCACGTAGAACATTTCCCGCTTGCTTCGCGCGCCGTACCAGAAAGTCATCTTGCGCCTGGACTTGAGCCGTTCCAGCTGATCGAAGATGTGCGAGCGCATCGGAGCCATGCCGGCGCCGCCGCCGACGAAAACCATTTCGTTTCCCGTTTCACGCGCAAAGAATTCTCCAAATGGCCCCGATATTATGGTCTTGTCTCCAGGCTTCAAACCGAAAATGTACGAGGACATGGCGCCCGGCGGGATTTCGGGCGGTGCTCCCGGGGGAGGCGTCGCGATACGAACGTTGAGCATGATGATGTCATTTTCCAGGGGATAGTTCGCCATGGAATAGGCCCGAAGCACGGGCTCTTTGACGCGCGATTCGTACTTCCAGAGATTGAAGCGATCCCAGTCTCCGCGAAAGCGCTCCTCAATGTCGAAATCGGAAAACTTGACGTGGTGGGGCGGACACTCAATCTGGATATATCCGCCGGCCCGGAACGGCACTTCCTCCCCTTCCGGCAGCTCCAGAACCAGCTCTTTGATGAAGGTCGCCACGTTGTGATTCGAGCGTACGGCGCACTCCCACTTGCGCACGCCGAAGACTTCCTCCGGCACGCGGATGCGCATTGGCTGCTTGACCGTGACCTGGCACGATAGCCGGTCACCCTGCGCGGCCTCGCGCTTGTTGATGTGGTTGGTTTCGGTGGGCAGGATCGCGCCGCCGCCTTCGAACACCCTCACCCGGCACTGGGCGCAGGTGCCGCCACCACCGCAGGCAGACGCTACGAACAGATTCGCGTTGGCCAACGCGCCGAGCAGCTTGGAGCCGACCGGCGCCTTAATCGTCTTCTCGTCGTTGATGACGATGTCCACATTTCCGGTAGCGACCAGCCGGGAGCGCGCGCCGAGGATCACGAACACCAGCGCAATCACTATCGCGGTGAACAGAAGCACGCCGAGAACGATTTCCATTATTCCGGAATCCTCCCTGGCTGACTCTTAGCCCTGTCGCTCACAGCTGGATCCCGGAGAAGGCCATGAATCCGAGCGACATCAGGCCGGCGGTAATAAAGGTGATTCCGAGGCCCTGCAGGCCGTCGGGTACGTCGCTGTATTTGAGCTTCTCGCGAATACCCGCGAGCAACACGATGGCCAGCGCCCAGCCAAAGCCGCTGCCAATGCCGTAAACCACGCTCTCGCCGAAGTCGTAATCGCGTTCCACCATGAACAGGGAGCCGCCGAGGATGGCGCAGTTGACCGTGATGAGCGGCAGGAATATTCCGAGAGCGTTGTAGAGCGCCGGAAAGTACCGGTCCAGGGTCATTTCGAGAATCTGCACCATTGCGGCGATCACGCCGATATAGCTGATGAGCCCGAGAAAACTCAGGTTCACGTCCGGCAACCCCGCCCAGGCCAGCGCACCGTCTTCCAGCAGGTAAGTCAGAATGAGGTTGTTCGCAGGCACCGTGATCGCCTGCACCACGATGACGGCTGCGCCGAGACCGATGGCGGTCTCGATCTTCTTCGAGATCGCGAGGAAGGTGCACATGCCCAGAAAGAACGCCAGGGCCAGGTTCTCGACAAAGACCGCCTTCACGAACAGGCTGAGATACGCTTCCATCAGGTGACCTCCGTCCTGTGAACCTGGTGGATCTGGTATTCGGGTTTCTCCACCTGCTCGGCCTTCCAGGTGCGCACGGCCCAGATGAGCAGGCCGATGATGAAAAATGCGCTCGGCGGCAGCAGCATCATGCCGTTGGTGTAATACCATCCGCCCTCGTTGACGGACTTCAAGATCTCATAGCCGAGCAGGGTGCCCGATCCCAGGAGCTCGCGCGTGGTGCCGACGATAATCAGGACGACACTGTAGCCGAGACCGTTTCCGATGCCGTCGAGGAAGCTCATCCACGGCGGATTTTTCATGGCAAAGGCTTCGGCGCGACCGAGCACGATACAGTTGGTGATGATGAGTCCGACGAATACCGACAGACGCTTGGCGATTTCGAAGGCATACGCCTTGAGCAGCTGATCCACCACGATGACCAGGGAGGCGATGATAGTCATCTGCACGATGATGCGGATGCTAGAGGGAATGTGGTGCCGGATCATGCTGATGGACACGTTCGATGCGGCGACGACGCCCGTCAAGGCGAGACACATAATGAGCGAAGCCGCCAGCGTCGTGGTCACCGCCAGCGCCGAGCATATCCCCAGGATCTGAAGTGTTATCGGATTGTTGTCGACCAGCGGGTCGAGTATGACTTTGCGCTGCTCGCGGTCCAACATCACGCCTCCTTCTGCCGCATGCGGGCCAGGAACGGACCGAAACCGTTCTCCCCGAGCCAGAAATTCACCAGATTGTTCACGCCACGGGTGGTGAGCGTCGCCCCCGCGAGGCCGTCGACGCGGTGCTCCGCGCCGGGCCGGGTTTCATCGACGTTTCCCTTGACCACCTCGATAACCGCGTTGCCGTTCTCGTCGAAAGCGACCTTTCCATCCCACTTTTCGCGCCACGCCGGGTTGTCCACCTCGCCGCCGAGACCGGGCGTTTCCGCGTGCTCGTAGAATTTCAACCCGGAGACGGTACGGAAATCACCTTCAAGCGCGAGAAAGCCGTAAAGGGTCGACCACAGTCCGTAACCGTGCACCGGCAGGATGACCTGACTGATTCTGCCGCCTTGACGCACGAGATAAACGGTCGCGTATTTCGCCCGCCTGCCGACGCCCGCGATGTCCTCCTCTGACGACAGCACAATGCTGCGCGCGGGATCCTTTGCAGCCATGCGCTGGTCATAGCGCGCAGGATCGATGTCCTCGGCGAACTCACCGGTTTCCAGATCGACAACGCGCGGCTCGACGCGTCTGAACGCCTCCTCCACGTTACCGTCTGATCCGAGCAGACCGGCCACTTCGACGATGTTGCGTTTGCGATCCAGCGCCGCATTTTCGACTTGCAGCGGTCTGAGCAGGACCGCCGCGCTGGAAACAACAATGGAGCACACCAGGCACAGCGCCACGGCGACGATAAGCGTCTTCCTTGGACTGTCGTTCGGCATCTCGAGCACGGCGTTGAGCATCCGCCACCCGCCCTGCGGTTTCGCTCGAGCGTTGTCGCCCTGCTTTTCGGGCGAATTGCTCACGTTGCGCCCTCCCCCGTGCGTCGCATGCGCCGGCGGATGTTGAACTTCATCACCCCCCAATCGATCAGCGGGGCGAACAGGTTGGCGAAAAGAATCGCCAGCATGATGCCTTCGGGGAAGGCTGGATTGACCACCCGAATCAGCACCGTCATTACCCCGATGAGCACCCCGAAAATCCATCGTCCGGCGTCGGTCATGGCTGCGCTGACCGGATCCGTCGCCATGTACACCATTCCGAAGGCAAACCCGCCAAGCACCAGGTGCCAGTACCAGGGCATGGCGAACATCGGATTGGTGTCGCTGCCGACGGCGTTCAGGATCAGCGTCATCACCACCATGCCGGCGAAGACGCCGAAGATGATCCGGTAGGAAGCGACGCGGGTATAGATCAGAAACGCCGCGCCGATGAGGCAGCCCAGCGTCGAGGTCTCGCCGATGGATCCTTGAATCACGCCGAGGAACGCGTCCATCCAAGTCACGCCGATCTCAGCCACGGCCTGCATGCCGCCGATGGCACCGGCGCCGAGCGCCGTGGCTCCGGTGAATCCGTCAACCGGGGTCCAGACCGCGTCCCCGGACATCTGCGCGGGATAAGCGAAATACAGAAAGGCTCGACCGGTCAGCGCGGGATTGAGAAAGTTCTTGCCGGTTCCGCCGAAGACCTCCTTGCCGATGACGACGCCGAAGGAAATGCCCAGTGCAACCTGCCACAGCGGCGTCGAGGCCGGCAGCGTGAGCGTGTAGAGCATGGAGGTAACGAGGAAGCCTTCATTGATCTCGTGGTTGCGAATTCCCGCAAACAGCACCTCCCAGAATCCGCCCGCGGCCAGCGTCACCAGGTAGATGGGCAGAAAATAGAGAAAACCGTGCCACATGTTGTCCCACAGGCTGGACGGGTCGTAGTCCACGCCCGCCAGTCCAAGCACGATGCCGCGCCAGCCGGGGGCTTCGGCGACGCTGAGCTCCTGCATAGCAAGGTGCGACTGGTAGCCGGTATTCCAGAACGCCATCAAAATGCAGGGCAGCGTGGCGATGACCACGTAGGTCATGACTCGCTTCAAATCGATGCCGTCACGGACGTGGGGCGCGGTGCGGGTAACGTCAGCCGGAGTGTAAAGGAAGGTGTCCACCATCTCGTAGATGGCGAAGTACTTCTCGTACGGTCCGCCCTTGGCGAACAGCGGGTGGATGCGATCCAGCCAGCGCCTCAACCGGTACATCAGCCCTCCTTCTCGATCTGTTCCAGGTTCACTCTCAGCACCGGGCCGTAGTCGTACTTTCCGGGGCAAACGAAAGAGCACAGCGCGAGGTCCTCCTCAGCCAGCTCGAGGCAGCCGAGCTGCTGCGCCAGATCGGTGTCCCGCACCAGCAGCGCGCGCAGAAGCTGCGTCGGCAGAATATCGAGCGGCATGACTCCTTCGTAGCTGCCGATGGGGACCATGGCCCTGGGGCTTCCCTGTTGCGAGGTGGTGAAGGCAAAACGCCGCTTGTTGCGCTGAAAGCTCGAGAGGAACACGTTGGTAGCGGAAAACTTGTCACGTCCCGGCGCAATCCACCCGAAAAATTCGCGATCTCGGCCTTCCGCCAGCACCGAGATCTGGGTGTGATAGCGGCCGAGGAAAGCGGACCAGTTGTGCGCGTGGCGGCCGTCCAGCACCGATCCGGAAATGACCCGGCACTCCGCACGGGGCAGCTCGTCCCGGACCAGATCTTCGGTGCTCGCGCCCAGACGCGTGCGCACCAGCCGCGGCCGCGACACCATGGGCCCGGCCAGGGCGATCACGCGCTGCACCCAAAGCCGCCCGGTGGTAAACAGCTTGCCCATGGCGATGACGTCCTGATAACCCACGTGCCAAACCCTGCGGGTGGTGCTGACCGGATACAGGAAATGGATGTGGGTGCCGACCAGCCCCGCAGGGTGGGGACCTTCGAACTCCTCCACCCGGATGCGATCCGAGTTCGGAACCGGAATCAATGCACCGGGTGACTTGGTGACGTAAACGGGGCCGTCGGTGAGCCTCATCAGCACCGAGAATCCCGTTCCGAAGTCGCCCTCGAGGCCCTCGATGGCAACCGCGGGGTCCGCGGCCAGCGGGTTGGAGTCGATGGCCGGCACGAAAATCGCGTCCGGGCGTTCGTCCGGCAGCGGGACCTTGCTGTAGGGCCGTGTTCGAATCGCGGTCCACAACCCGGAGCCGAGCAGGGTGTTGCGCACGGTTTCGGCGTCCAGGGCGTCGACACCGCCGTCAGGCGCCTTGTCGAACT
>DATIPL010000229.1:0-2724 GCA_035471965.1 Gammaproteobacteria bacterium | reverse complement strand
AGGGAGCCATGCGGCTTCGGGAAGTATTCGCTTGTAATTCCGCACGCTCCAGGATCGCCCCGGCCCGTCGCTCAGGGTTCCGAACGAGCGCGATGCGCCGCCATCGAACGGCTCGTCGTAATAGTTTCCGCCGTAGAGATCCTGTAAACCGGGATGTGCCCGGGGGACGTGATAGCCTTCGTTGTCGACGTCGCGAACCGCCTTCCAGTTGACCTCGGACACGCCCGTCCAGAACGACCGGTCCGTGGGGATGAAGTTCGGCAGCTCGTATGGCGCGACCTCGTCCTCGAATCGTCGGAGTATTTCCGCGATGGACCGCTGGCGGCCGGGTTTGAACCGTACGAATACGAACCCGTTCCAGATGTCCATCTCCATGGGCTTCAGGCCGAATTCCGCCGGATCGAGATCGGGCAGCGTGTGGGCCTGAGCGGGGCTGCGCAACGTTCCGTCCAGATTGTAAGACCAGCCGTGAAAGGGGCAGACGACGGCGGACTTGCAGCTGCCTTTGTCGTCAGCCACGACTCGTGAACCCCGATGCCGGCAAACGTTGTGAAAGGCCCGTACCCGGCCATCCGCGCCCCGCAGGATCAGGGCGCGCTCTCCCACGATGTCGATGGCGACGTAGTCCCCCGCTTGCGGAAGGTCGTTGACATGGCAGACAAGCTGCCAGTGCCTCCGGAACAGCTCCTCCTTTTCGATCTCCAGCAGCTCATCGCTGAAATAGGTCCACGGCGGCAGTCCGCCGCGATCCCATTCGGCCGGAGCGAGATTCGTCGGTTTCACGGCAGCCATCACGCACTCCTGAAATTTGAGCGATTGCTCAAATTAACCAAGCTGCCGGCGGATGGCAACTGGGCGCGGGAGGACACGTTCAATCGCCGGTCGGGCGCTTGCGCCCATGAGGAACGAAGATCCCGAGGCGAAGCAGAGGCTTAGAAGCTTTACACTGCGGCGCAGGCAACGTCCGGACGTTTCCGCGGAGCGCGGGCTTCGGGTGGGCAGTCCGATTCAGTGACAAAGCAGACGCAATGAACCTCCCGGCGGGCGAACCCGAATCTTCCTCGGCTCGAGTCGGGCGTCGCCGGGCGTTGCTCGGCGGGCTGTGGGCCGTCTATTTCTGCTTCGGCCTTACCGCGACGGCGATGGCGCCGCTGGTCGGCGTCATTGCTTCGGATCTCGGATTGTCGCGCACCGAAATGGGCAGCGTGCTGGGCGCGTGGCCGCTGGTCTACATCGCCGCGGCCATGCCCGCAGGAGCGATACTGGATCGCTTCGGCTTCGGCCGCGCTCTGTTCGGCGCGGTACTGGCGATCGCGTTATCCGGTGCATTGAGATCGTTCGCGGAGGGACACTTGAGCCTGTTCCTCGCTGTAGGCGTATTCGGACTGGGAGGACCGCTGGTGTCCATCGGCGGACCAAAGCTCATAACCCGACACTACGCCGCGCAGGAACACGGGCTCGCCATTGGCATATACACGACGGGACCCGTTGTCGGCGGGATCGTCGCGCTGTCCCTTACCAACAGTCTCGTCATGCCGGCCTTCGACCACGACTGGCGCGCTGTGCTCCAGCTCTACGCCGGCATCACGCTGATTGTCGCATTGTCGTGGCTGGCTATCGGCGGAAACGAGGGGGGCAGGGACACCACCGGGCAGGAAAAGCAGGACAACTCGCAACTCGCCGTCTTCGCCCGGCTGCTGCGGTTGCCCGTCGTAAAGCTGACATTGCTCATGGGAATCGCCATCTTCTTCTTCAATCACGCGCTGAACAACTGGCTGCCTGAGATCCTTCGCGCCGGCGGAATGGATGCCGTGAGTGCAGGACACTGGGCCGCGATCCCGACCGCCGTCGGAATCATCGGGGCCCTCACCATCCCGAGACTTGCAACCGGTTCGAGGCGGCGGCAGGTGATGGTCGCGCTCGCAGTTTCCGCCGGTCTCGCCACCCTGCTGATTCCCGCATCAGGCTGGATCCTTGCGCTCGGCCTCATCTTCCAGGGCGTTGCCCGCGGGGCGATGATGGCGGTTGCGCTCATGGTGCTGATGGATGCAAGGGAAATTGGTCCGCGGCTGATGGGTGCAGCAGGCGGTTTGTTTTTTACCGCAGCCGAGATCGGCGGCGTGCTCGGCCCGCTGACGGTCGGCTGGCTGGCAGAACGAAGCGGTGGCTTCAGTGCCCCGCTCTGGATGCTGTTCGGCGTTTGTGCCGTGCTGACGGCACTGACTCTGGTCGCGACGCGGAATCGGCCCTGATAGCACAGGCTTTGAGTGGATAAATTGCTGAAGAAAAATCAACCGGTCGGCGTTAGTATTCCCGGAAGCTCGAGAGTGCGGCCGAGAGCGGCTTGATTTCGATGACAGGCTCGCCGGGTCTGGTAAAACCCACAGGGAATCCGCCGGCCTGACTGGAACCTCTCTCAATATTGCTGTGCTTGGCCGTAAGGCGTTAAAAACAGACTCAAAATGCTCATTTACCATCGTGTAAACTCCGCTTTCTCGCCTGTTCTTGCCTTGTCTCGCCTGCGCTCGCAAATTTTGAGATAGGTTCTAATCAAGCAGACGAGCTTGTGTTCGCAGGTGCAATTCGCCTGCAGATTTTCGCGACACCGAAAGGCGGATTCCGAAGGGCCTCCTGGAGAACCCCATGTCCCAGTCGAACGAACTCCCCATCAGTATCGAAACCAAGGGTATTACCGGACGCGACGGCTATATCATCGCCGAGGCG
>DATIPL010000228.1:0-4228 GCA_035471965.1 Gammaproteobacteria bacterium | reverse complement strand
TAAGAAAGGTGTGTCGGCTCCAGCTCGAGCGCCGATTCGATATCCGAAAGCGCCTGCGTCACGCTTTGACCGGGCAACGCGTACATGAGGTCCAGATTGAGGCTGTCGAAATTCGCCGCCTTCGCCATTTCCGCCGCGGCGCGGGCCTCGCGACCGTTATGAATGCGTCCAATGGCCACGAGCAGGTCGTCATCGAAACTCTGCACGCCAATAGACAGTCGGGTAATTCCCGCCTGGCGAAAGCCGATAAATCGGCGGGCCTCGGCTGTGCCCGGATTTGCCTCCATCGTGATTTCGCATCCGGTCGTCATCTCGAAGCGATCGCCGATTCCCTCGATCAACCGCGCAACGGCTTCCGGTGAAAGCAGGCTCGGCGTGCCACCGCCGATAAAAACGCTCTCCACCGCCCTTGACTGCAGCGCCGGGTATTCCGCTTCCAGATCGGCGAGCAGAGCGTCGACGTATGCATTTTCTGGCAGCTCGTCTTTGAGCCCGTGAGAGTTGAAATCGCAGTAGGGGCATTTCTTCACGCACCAGGGAACGTGAACGTAAAGAGATAAAGGAATGTCGGCTGCGAATTCAGGCATTGCGACGGGTCAACGCGTGTTTCAGCATTCGAAGCGCCTGTCCGCGATGGCTCAGCGCATTCTTGCGCTCCGGCGCAAGGGCGGCAGCCGTCGTTCCCTCGGACGGCACGAAGAACAAAGGATCATATCCGAATCCGCCGTCGCCGCTGGGCACCTCCGCTATTCGGCCTTCCCAAACGCCCCGGCAAACGACGGGAGCCCGATCGTCTGCATTTTCCACGTAGACCAACACGCAGATGAAACGAGCCGTTCGGTCGGCCGCGTCGACTCCGGCAAGCGCAGCCAGCAGCTTGTTCATATTGTCCTCGTCGCTGGCGCGCTCGCCGGCATAGCGCGCCGAGAGAACTCCCGGCGCACCGCCGAGCGCGTCGACCTGGAGCCCGGAGTCGTCGGCGATGGCGGGAAGTCCGGTGTGGCGCGAAGCGTTGCGGGCCTTGATCAGCGCGTTGGCTTCGAAGGTCTCACCGCATTCCACGGCCTCGGGTACCCTGAGCGCCGCCTGAGGCACCAGGACCACAGCAAAATTCTCGAGCAAAGCGCGAAGCTCCTCGAGCTTCGCTGAATTACCGCTGGCGACGACCACGCGTCGCGGTCCGCTCATGGCGAGAGAGGCATCCTCAGGAACCGAGGGTCCTGCGCTGCGCATCGAGCAGCTGACCGATGCCCCTTTCCGCCAGCTCCAGCATCGCATCCAGCTCCGAGCGGCGGAAGGCGTGACCCTCGGCGGTGCCCTGGAGCTCGACGAAAGCGCCGCCTCCGGTCATCACCACGTTCATGTCGGTCTCTGCTTCCGAATCTTCCGCGTAATCCAGATCCAGCACCGGCTGACCGCGAAATATCCCCACCGAAACCGCTGCCACCTGTGCACGGATCGGATCCCGAGTCGGTGGCTCACCGAAGCGCTCGGGATCGCGCTCGATGCAGTCGAGCGCGTCCACCAGCGCCACGTAACCCCCGGTGATGGCCGCCGTGCGGGTGCCTCCGTCGGCCTGCAGCACGTCGCAGTCCACCGTCACGGTGCGCTCGCCCAGGGCCTCGAGATCCACCACCGCACGCAGCGATCGTCCGATTAAACGCTGGATTTCGAGGGTGCGACCTCCCTGGCGCCCTCTGGCCGCCTCGCGCGACATGCGGCTGCCGGTGGAGCGCGGCAGCATGCCGTATTCGGCGGTCACCCAGCCCTGAGACCTGCCGCGCAAAAACACGGGCACCTTGGTCTCGAGGCTGGCGGTGCACAGCACCCGGGTGTCTCCGAACTCCACCAGCACCGAGCCTTCCGCGTGACGGGAATAGCGCCGTGTCAGTCGAATCCGTCGAAGCTCGTCGGGAGCGCGGCCACTGGGTCGCATCGGGCTGTCCTGGTTGCGAAAGCGCCGCATTATATCTTCGCGGACAGACGGACGGCAGTGAGGTGTCGCCCCCTGCATCGGCGCCGACGGCGTTTTCGAAGGTTGACGCAACGTATACCATTGCGTTTTCGTGCACGATGGGGTCGATACCCATGATCCGGAGCATGACGGCATTTGCCCGCGCCGAGTCCGAGCAGCCCTGGGGTTCGGCCCAGCTCGAGCTCAGATCCGTCAATAACCGCTATCTGGACATCGCGCCCAGACTTCCGGACGAGCTGCGCCCGCTGGAGCCCGTGGTCAGGGAACACATCGGCTCGAGGCTCGGACGTGGAAAGCTCGACTGCGTATTCAAAATCAGCTACGCCGACGATCGTGATACGGCGTTCACCGTGAACGTGTCCATGGCGGAACAGGTGGTGCGCGCAATCAAGCAGATACAGCCTCTCCTGGAAAAACCTCACGGCGTCACTGCGATGGAAGTTCTGCGCTGGCCCGGCGTGATCCAGGCGAGCGCGCCGGATCTCGAAGCAATACGAGCCACGGCGATGAAGCTTCTGGACGGTGCTCTTGACGAGCTGATCGCCATGCGTACGCGGGAGGGCGAAAAGATCACCGCCATGATCGTGCAGCGCTGCGACAGTATCGAGGCCATCGTGTCCAGCTTGCGCGGCCGGGCGCCGGTGGTTCTGGAGGACAACCGCCGGAAGCTCCTGGCGCGGCTGGAAGAGCTCGAGGCCCAGCCGGACCCGGAGCGGCTGGAGCAGGAAATGCTCTACCTTGCGCAGAAGCTCGACATCACGGAGGAGCTGGACAGGCTCGATGCCCACCTGGCCGAGGTGCGCCAGGTGCTCGAGAGCAACGAACCAGTCGGGCGTCGACTGGACTTTCTGATGCAAGAGCTCAATCGTGAAGCAAACACCATCGGCTCCAAATCCAGCGACGCCGAGACGACGCGTTTTTCCGTGGATCTGAAAGTTTATATCGAGCAGATCCGCGAGCAAGTTCAGAACGTCGAGTGAGTCGCCCGCGCTACTGCGTCGCCTGCGGGAAGATACGGGGCTTTTGTCACTGATCGATGAGCACGTCTTCGAACTCCGGCACCCTGTTCGTGGTCAGCGCACCGTCCGGCGCGGGGAAAACGAGCCTGCTTCGCGCGCTGCTGGACTCGGAAGACGATCTGGTGTTGTCCGTTTCCCACACCACGCGGCCACCCCGGCCCGGAGAGCGAAACGGTGTCGACTACCATTTCGTCGCGGCGGATGAATTCGAAGCCATGGCGGGCGCGGGGGAGTTTCTCGAGCATGCCGTCGTGTTCGGCAATCGTTACGGAACCGGGAGGGCCCAGGTCAACGCGTCTCTCGAGCGCGGCATCGACGTCATCCTGGAGATCGACTGGCAGGGCGCGCGCCAGATCCGCCAGGCGATGCCCGAAAGCCTGCAGCTTTTCGTGATACCGCCGTCCCGGGATGCGCTGGGGCGGCGCCTGCGCGACCGCGGAACCGACAGCGGCAAGGTGATCGAGGCGCGCTTGAGGGCGGCCGGCGGGGAGATGGCGCACTTCCGCGAATTCGATTACCTGGTGGTCAACGACGACTTCGACCGCGCCGTCAGCGGCATGCGGGCGGTGGTGCACGCGGCGCGCCTGCGCCGCGCGCGGCAGGAGGCCCGCCACGCCGCCCTTATCCGGGAATTACTGGCCGATAGCGGGCCGATTGAGTAGTATGGATAGTTTATACTTAATCAGAGACGCCGCCAGCGTTTCAGAACTTTATTGATCATTTGCATAGGAGAGGCGAATGGCAAGAATCACCGTCGAAGACTGTGTTGAGAAAATCGGCAACCGTTTCGAGCTGGTGCTCGTGGCGACCAAGCGCGCACGTCAAATCGCCCGCGGATCGCCACCGCTGGTGGAAGAGGAGAACGACAAGGCGACCGTCCTTTCGCTGCGGGAAATCGCAGATGGCAAGGTGGACACCTCCATCATGGATCAGGAGCCGGAACCCGTCGGAGAGGACGAAGAAGCGCTGGAGATTTCACAAGTCCTGCCGGAATCAGAGCCGCTGAAGGAGGAACCGCAGGCCTGATTCGAAGCGACCGGCCCGTCCCGGATCAACTCCGTGGGTCGCGCAATGCGGGAGACCGTACGTGTTCCTGATCAGCGATCTCTGCGGACTGGCCGATAACTACCTCGAGCCGGATCAAGTCAGGGAAATCTACCGGGCCTACCAGTTCGGCGCCGAAGCGCACGAGGGGCAGCGTCGAGCTTCCGGCGAGCCCTACATACAGCATCCC
>DATIPL010000227.1:0-3712 GCA_035471965.1 Gammaproteobacteria bacterium | reverse complement strand
TCGCATGATCGTGTGTCCGTTAAAAAACCAAAGTTTTCGAGGGGGCGGGATCGTATGACCCGAGCGAGAGGATGTCAACGTCAAGCGGATATTTAGAATTTGTAGATACCGTCTTGCCGGTCAAGCATTCAATGTGTTTTGAGGCTGATAGGGGCGTTGATGTTTGAGCACGCCGTAACAGATATGCACGAGCTTGCGCATGGCGGCGCCGAGCGCGCTCATTTTGCTTTTGCCGCCGGCGCGAAGGCGCTGATACAGGGCGCGAACGTCGGGGTTGTGGCGGATGGCAACGACCGCGGCCATGTACAACAGACGGCGCAGGCTGGCGTCACCGTTTTTACTCAGACGCGAGGGACCTCGCACGCTCTCGCCCGACTGGTGATGCACGGGCACGAGACCGGTGAAGGCCGCGGCTTGAGTCGCATCTTTGAAGTTTCGGCTGCGCAGCAGGGTCATCATGCGCCGGGCCACCTTGGGGCCGATGGCGGGAATGGAGCGCAGCAGCGCCTGGTCTTCTTTAAGCTCGGGATGGCGGTCGATGTGGTCGTCGATGAGGCGCTCGAGCTCGGCCTTTTGCGCTTCGAGGAAGGCCAGGCTTTTGTCGAGCGATTCGCGCACCGGGACCGGGGCGTTGGCCACCTCGGCTTTCTCCAGGCGGTTTTTCTCCCTGCGGATGTCGGTCTCGATGGCCTCGATGCGCCGGATGAGCGACTTCAAGGCCAGCACCGCTTCCGGTGGCGGCGTCCAGGCTTTGGGCTTGGCGAGATGACCATAACGGGCCAGCACCACGCTGTCCTTGGCGTCGGTCTTGGTGCGCACCGCAAGCCCCTTGGCGAAGTCGCGCAGCTGCGCCGGGTTCACGACCGAGACCGTGGCGCCTGCGCGGTAAAGGGCCAACGCCGCCGCCTCGTGGTAGACCCCGGTCGCCTCCATCACGACGTGCAAAGCCTCCGGCGCACAGCGCCCGTGGCGGCAGGCAAAGGCGATGAGCTGCTCAAACCCCGAGGGGGTGTTCGCCACCCCCTTGGTCCGCACCTTGACCCGTTCCGGGTCAATGAGCACCGCCGCGTCGAGCTTCTTCTTCGATACATCCACGCCGACTTTCCACATCGCTTGTCCTCCTTGGGGTTAAGGTGTTGTCGGCATCGCCCACTCGCCTTGTCGATGCAGGCTCACCACAAAATGGGGGCCTTGGATACCGTACAGTGTCGTGCCGACGATAACCGGCAGCGCGAGGCCTCATCTACATTCCAGGCTCGAAGCCTCAGGGTGCAACCAGACTCACCGCGCTGCCTCGTGCCAGCCGCGATACTGGCACAGATTCAAGATACAAGGGTGCAATAGCGAAGCGTATTGCACCGATCTCCTCCGCAGGGCGCCTCCCCCGCCATCTTCCCATACGCGCATGTAATCATTTGGTGCAATTCGCTGTGCTCATTGCACCCTACAGTTCTGTTTGTGCCCAAGCCCGCCGCTGCAGAGGACTGCGCTTTTCGTTCGCGTCACGCATGATGCGTCACCCGCTCAGTGCAATCGATCGGAGCGGATCAGGGTGTCGGACTGGGTGTCGGGCTCTTCGCCGGCGGGGGAGGCGTGGTGGACGATCAGCCGCCAGCCGAACGGGGTTTTCTTGTAGACGTTGGTGGCGATCATGGTGGAGCGGCCCTCGAGCCTGCGGCCGTGGGCGATGTGCTCGGTGACGCAATGCACCGAGATGCTCTCGTTGCGGGTGAAGCGGCGCTGGGTCACCTCGAAGCGCATGGGCGAGCCCGACTCGAAGATCTCCTGCCAGCTCTCCGCCACCGCTTCCACCCCTTTGAGGCACGCGCCCATGGGGTGGATGCAGACGATGTCCTCGTCGTCGTCCCAGACCTGCATCATGGCCTCCAGATCCGCCTGCTCGAACGCGGTGTAGAAGGCGCGTTCGGCTTCATCGGGCGTATCGAACAGGACGGGAAGGCTCATGAAGGGCACCGCTCGGGGATTTGTCTGGTAATGTTAGAAAGCTTTGCCTTCAAGACCAAGCGGATCGCGCCGACTTCGATTCCCAGGGCAAAGCGGAGGGGCCAGTGAATTCAGCGGGCGATGCGCCCCGCGTGCTGCTGCTCGGCAGCGAAAGCGGCTTCTGCTTCCACGCGCTCAAAGCCCTGCGGGACAGCCGGGTGAACGTGGCCGGGGTGCTGATTGCGTCGGGTGCAGACGGGCGTCCGCCGCGATCGGTGATCAGGGGATCGATCCCCTTGTCCCAGCCGGGCTCGGTTTCGGACCTCGCCGCCCGCGAGGGCATCGTCACCATCCGCTGCGAGAACACGCGCGAGCAGTGGGCGCGGGAGCTGGCCCACGAGATGACTCCCGACGTGGTTCTGGTGGCCTGTCTGCCGGAGCGCCTGGACGCGTTCTGGATTTCCCTCTCGCCCGGCGGGTGCTTCAACCTGCACCCTTCGATGCTGCCCGCCTACCGGGGACCGGCGCCGTTGTTCTGGCAGCTCAGAGACGGGCTGGAGCGAACCGGGGTCAGCGTGCACCGGGTGGAGGCGCGCCTCGATGCCGGCCCGATCCTGGTGCAGGAGGCGCATTCGATCGACCCGGACGACAACCTGGCGACCCTGAACGCGATGCTGGCGGCCGCCGGGGCGCGGGCCTTCGCGCTGGCGCTCGACGACATCGTCTGCGGCAGGGCACAGCTGACGCCGCAGGACGAGGCGAAAGCGAACGCTCACCCCTGGCCGAAGGACGAGGACTTCTCGCTGGATCCGGGCTGGAGCGCGCAGCGCGCCTTTCGCTTCGTCACCGCTACCGCGGCGCTGGGCCGGCCTTATCGCATGGAGACCGCAGACGGGTCGCTGCTGATCGAGCGGGTGCTGGATTTCAATCCGAAGGGATCGCTGGAGCGGGCGTTCACGGACAAAGGCGGCGTGCTCACGATCCGCTTCGCCGCGGGGACCCTGCGGGCCGTGGGGAAGCGGGTGAGTGCGTGAGGCGAAAGAAGATAGAAGCCCGTCATGGGCGCCGGCTTATGGGCGAACCTCTCGCACATACGGTGCAATACGCTTTGCTATTGCACCCTACAGCTCTACCCCGCCATTCCCGCGAAGCTTGCCCCTGCGAAAGCGGGGGGCGGGGATCCAGTAGACATTCTCCTCATCCCAATGCACATGCTCAGGGCGGTAGGGTGCAATAAGCGAAGCGCATTGCACCGGTTCACTTCGCGAGAACCTGTCCCAATATCAGCGAGCTTGGATAAGACATGGCAAAAACAGGCGGAATCAAGCGCAGTTTACACACCGGTAAACGAGCGTCTTGAGCCGGTTTGACGCCGTTAAGCCGTGCACAGCAATTTTGAGATACGTTCATGCGACATGCGACATGCAGACCGTACGCAATTTGACGGGTTCGGAGGGGCCTGAGCATTACGGTCCGACGGTCAGAATATCCTTTGCAGCAACAGCTGTTCCCTGCGAAGGTCGACGGCGTTTTCTAGTCAGCAGAAATGCACAGTCTATGTAATGAGGAAGAAGGACTACGAGAAAAAGCGCGACTTCTCCAGGACGCCGGAGCCGAGAGGCGGCAAGCGCCGTCCGGGCAGGAAGCCCCTCTTCGTGATTCAGCATCACAAGGCGCGCTCCGAGCATTACGACTTCCGCCTGGAGGTGGACGGGGTGCTCAAGTCCTGGGCGGTGCCCAAGGGCCCTTCCACGGATCCGCGGGAGAA
>DATIPL010000226.1:0-2235 GCA_035471965.1 Gammaproteobacteria bacterium | reverse complement strand
CCTGAAAGTCCGCCGCCTGGGCCTCGCGGACTACGAGCCGGTGTGGCAGCGCATGCGGGCATTCACCGATGCCCGCGACGAATCCACCCACGATGAGTTGTGGCTGCTCCAGCATCCCCGGGTGTTCACCCAGGGACAGTCGGGCAGGGCCGAGCACCTACTGGCGCCGGGCGACATCCCGGTGGTCCAGGTCGACCGCGGCGGCCAGGTGACCTACCACGGCCCGGGCCAGATCGTGGCCTATCCGCTCATCGACCTGCAGCGCCGGAAGCTCGGCGTGCGAACGCTGGTCAACTTGATCGAAGAAGCCATTATCCGGGTTATCGGGGCTTATGGCATCGAGGCCCGGCGGCGCGAAGGCGCGCCGGGTGTTTACGTCGGTGACGCCAAGATCGCGGCCCTGGGCCTGCGTGTGCGGCGTGGCCGCTCGTTTCACGGACTGGCGTTCAACATCGACATGGACCTCGAACCTTTCTCGCGCATCAATCCCTGCGGCTACCGGGGCCTGGCGGTAACCCAGCTGTCGGCGCTCGCGGAAGTGGAAATCGAGGCGGTGGAATCCGAACTGGTTCAACAGCTGGCCAAGGCTTTGGGATATAGTGAAATCGATGAGTGATCAGCACACAATCCCCATTAGAATCCGCGGCGCCAGGGAACTGGGCGCCGACAAGATCTCGCGCAACACGGCCAGCTTCGACGCCGACGCCCCGACGCTGCGAAAGCCGCCGTGGATCCGCGTTCGGTTGCCGGCAGGCAACGCCGTCGCCGAGCTGAAATCGCGCCTGCGGGATCGCAAGTTGGTTACGGTCTGCGAGGAGGCCAGCTGCCCGAACATCCACGAATGTTTTTCCAAGGGCACGGCGACTTTCATGATCCTCGGCGAGGTGTGCACCAGGCGCTGCTCCTTCTGCGACGTGGCGCACGGGCGGCCCCTGCCGCCCGATCAAGAAGAGCCCCTGCACCTGGCCCAGACCATCCGCGACATGCGGCTGCGTTACGTGGTAATCACCTCGGTCGACCGCGACGACCTGCGCGACGGCGGCGCCGGGCATTTCGCCCGCTGCATCGACGAGGTGCGCGCCCACAACCCGGGCATCCGGGTGGAGGTCCTGGTCCCCGACTTCCGCGGCAAGGGCCGCATGGAGCGGGCGCTGGAGATTCTCAGAACTTCACCGCCGGATGTCTTCAATCACAACCTGGAAACGGTCGAGCCGCTGTACCGCAACGTGCGCCCGGGCGCGGACTACCGGTGGTCGCTGACACTGCTGCAGCGGTTCAAGCGCCAGCATCCGGGCATTCCGACCAAGTCGGGCATCATGCTGGGGCTGGGCGAAACCCTCGAGCAGGTCGAAGTCGTGCTCGACGACCTGCGGGCCCACGACGTCGACCTGGTCACCATGGGCCAGTACCTGCAGCCGACCGCCCACCACCACCCGGTGAAAAAATATTGGACGCCGGCGGAATTTGACGAGCTGGCCGAGGTCGCATATGGCAAGGGCTTCACCCACGTGGCTTCCGGCCCGCTGGTGCGTTCGTCTTACCACGCCGACCAGATGGCGCATGAATCGGGGTTGGTGGAAATCGCTTGAAGGCGCGAATTCGGCGTTTCAACGTCAAATTCGATTCGCCGTGACCTTTGGTCCTTGCGTTTGGCCCCTCACAGGCCCAAAAATGGCAACCAGGTATTGTTTTTAGTGTCAATTAAAGGCATAAATTGAGCGATTGCGGGCGCTTCTTTCATCGCAAGCGATGAAAACCGCCCCCGAGATCGCGGCATTGATGAGTTCGCTTCCGGCGCAAAGCGCCGGAAGCGAACATGGGAAGACATAAGGTGCAACGAACGAAGGTGAGCGTATGCCCTCGAAATTCATGATCACAGCGATTCGCAGATTCGCAAGCATCCAGCTTGCGCTGGTGGTGGCGCTCGTCGCTTCCGCCGCGTGGGCGATGCAGAAGCCTGCAGAAGGGGAACACGACGAGTTGCTGCTCAAGCCGAGCTTCGAGCAGCAGTACGCGAGCAACCTCGCCACCAAGTTCCTGACCAACTATCACTACAAGGACACGCGGCTCGACGACGAGCTGTCGGGGATCATATTTCACCGCTACCTGGAGTTGCTGGACCCCAACCGCAGCTACTTCCTGGCCTCCGACATCCAGACGTTCGAGCGCTACCGCCAAAGCCTCGACGACGCGTTGCGGCATTCCGACCTTCTGCCGGCCTACGACATCTTCAAC
>DATIPL010000225.1:0-4042 GCA_035471965.1 Gammaproteobacteria bacterium | reverse complement strand
AGCAGGGGAATCAGCTTGAGCCGGATAGCGACTTTGTCCGTAGAGGCAAATACGGGCGCCTCGAATCCGGGCGCGTTTCCGAGTTCCACGCTTCCCATCTCGAATCCGAGCCAGGGAAACCACGTCAGCACGATGTCCCCTTCGATCTTGAGCTTGCGGCCGGTCTGATCTTCGACCTTGACCTCGATTTCGTCTCTGTAATCGTTGGGGTCGATCAACAGCGGAACGATGATGATGATCCCCAGAATCAGGGCCGCTGCGACCGCGATAATGACGCCGAGGCCTTTAAGTATCGTCTTCAATGACTTGCTCCATTACTGAGTCCGGGCGCCCGGTTTCAGCCGGACGGCTGCGGTTCGTGTGCGCGCAAGCGGGCGACACGCCAAAGGAATTTACCTTGTCCGGGGACCGATCACCTGAATTTTTCCCCTCGGAGATCGTGCCACGCCGCCCCGGTCATTCCAATCACCGACGGAAATCCATGGCTAACCAACGTTTCGAGAGAAGTTTCGGGGTCAAAGTTCGATGCTTAGTCGCACCGGCTGGTGATCGGAGCCGGCAGCCTCTCCGTCGATCTCGACGCTGCGGATGAGCCCGCGGAGCGCGGCGCTGACGAAGCAGTAGTCGAGCCGCACCGGGCGCCCGTCGATTTCCGCGGTCACGCCCTGGTCCAATTCGTGGCCGGTCTCCACCCAGGCGTCGACGAAGCCTTCCGGATTGACCACCCGCCCGCCGTAGGGCGAAACGGGACCGGCGATGCGCGCGTACTCCGCCGAATCCGGCTCGAAATTGAAGTCGCCCATGAGCACTGCTTCACCCGGCATCGGGGGAGGCATGCCGTCCCGGGTCCATTCTTCCGCCAGGCCGCCCCCGGAAAGCGCCGCTCCCTCGACACGCGCGTTGCGGTGAATGTCCAGCAGGCGCTCGACCTGAGGCATGCGGGTTTCCGCGGCCAGGTGGGTCAGGTGCACGGAGTAGAAACGCAGCGGTCCCCGCCTCGTGTCGACGACGCACTCCAGCGCGTTTCGCTGCAGGCTCATCGGCCCCAGGCTCGCGTACTTCGGCAGCAGGTGATTGCGCGAAGAGAGGATGGGCGACCTGGATAGCAGCATATTGCCGAACTGGCGGCGCCGATTGGCGCCCGAGCCTGCGCCCGGCGGACTGTCCGCGTGGAGATCGACCCCGGCGCCGTAAGCCCAGTAATAATCGCCGAGCCGCTTCGCAATCTCCGCGGGCTGATCCGCATCGCCGGATCGCGACCAGTGACGCTCCACTTCCTGCAGAGCAATGACGTCGGCGCCTTGGATTTCTCCCGCAATGCGCGTCAGATCGAAGCGTTCGTCCTTACCGCGCCCGTACTGGATGTTGTAGGTGATGAGCTGCACGTCCTGGAACCTGCGTCGCGACACTCAAACGAGCCCGCTGTAAGAGCCCCCCTGGGCGCGAACCGTCTCAAGTTTGATGGCGCAATACGCTTCGCTATTGCGCCCTACGGCCCTACCGACATTCGATCTTCGATATTCGATCTTCGATATTCGAAATGCACTCTTCGCCTTCCCTCAATCCAAGCTCCCCACCACCGCCTTCCTGAACCGGCTCTTGAGCCAGCTGCCGTCGCGCTCCGGCAGCACCATGGGCAGCCTGGCGTGGTCGACTTTGACGCTGCAGAACACCGGGCCGTCGGTCTGGTAGAGCTGTGGAATGAATTCCGTCAGCGCTTTGTTGCTGCGGACGGTGGCCGCCAGCGGGAAGCCGGCCGAGGTCGCCATCCCGGCCAGGTCGACGCCGAAATGAGTATGGGTCGGCTGCATGCCGGTCTCGCCGTAACGCTCGTTGTCCATGACGATGACGCTCAAGTTTTCCGGCCGCTGAACGGCGATGGTGGCGAGCGCCCCCAGCCCCATGAGCATTTCGCCGTCGCCGGTGATGACCAGCACCCGCCGCGCAGGCTGGGCAATGGCGAGGCCGAGGCCAATCATTGCGGCGCCGCCCATGCCGCCCCAGACGTAAAAGTTCGTATCGCGGTCTCCGGCGGCGGCGGCGTCCCAGCACGGGCTGCCGAGTCCGGTGACGAGCAGGGCGTCACCGCGCTGCTTCAGTATCCGGGCAACAGCGTCACGTCGATCGAGTTTCCTTGACGGCTTCGGCATTTTAATTATTTCCACACCTTGTAGCCGATAACCCGCTGCGAGATGAGCACCGCCACCGAGCGATAGGTGCTGAAGGCGAGCGTCAACGCGGCGGTCACGGTTTCCACCAGGCGCGCGGCGTCGTCCACGGGTTTCACCAGCGCGCCGGCGTTCGCCAGGGCGCGGGCAGTGCCGTCTCCCATGGGCACCTGCCACGGATTGAATTCGCCGAACTCGCCCCGCATGGTGACCAGGCTGAACAGCGGAAAGCGGCATTCCTGGATCAGGGAGAACATGTTGATGCAGTTGCCGACGCCGCTCGACTGCATCAGCAGCGCGCCGCGATGGCCGCCGAGCCAGGCTCCCGCGAGCATCGCCACGCCCTCCTCCTCGGTGGTGAGCGGCACGGCGCGAAGCTGGCTGGAGCGCTGGCAAAGCGTAATGAGACGGGCGTGACCGGCGTCGGGAACATACGCCACCTGGCGGAGCCCGCTGTCGATAAAGCTTTGGTAGATTCCGTCCGCCCAGGCGATCTCCGTTTTCTTCTTCTTGCCCACCCTTTCTATCTGCTCCTGATTGTCAGCGCACACGGACGCCGGCGTCCGGCCGGTGCCGAATCTTATGACAAAATAGCCATGGAGTGAGCGCCGGCACGGTTGCAGGGGGAAGTCGCGACGAGCGGCGCCAAAGTTCACATTTCGGTCACGTCGGGAAGGATCCCGATTTCGGCCGCATCCAATTCGCCTACAATCCACTGACGCATTTCTGCGGATCAGCGCATGCACCGACGCGCCCTGCTTGTTCTGCTGGCTGCCCTTCTTGCCGTGCCCGGGATCGCTGCGGCGCGAACGCTTGCGCTCGAGAGCACGACCGAGCGGGTGAGCCTGCTGGAGCTCTACACCTCGGAAGGGTGCAGCAGCTGCCCGCCCGCCGATCGCTGGCTCAGCAATTTCAAGAACGACCCCCGGCTGTGGCGCACGGTGGTTCCGGTGGCCTTTCACGTGGACTACTGGGACTACATCGGCTGGCCCGATCGTTTCGCCTCGCCGCGCTACAGCCAGCGCCAGAGGAGCCACGCCCGCAACGGTCATCTGGGGAGCGTCTATACGCCGGGGTTCGTCCTCGCCGGAAAAGAGTGGCGCTCGTGGTTCGTCCATCCGGTGCTGAAAATCGATGCCGAAGAGGCGGTGGGGCCGCTGAGCCTCGAGCTCGATCATGATCGCGTGAGCGTCCTGTTCGTGCCGGCGTCGCTTCCGCCCCGGCCCCTGGAGCTTCACGTGGCGGTGCTTGGATTCGATCTCGAAACCGAGATCAAAGCAGGCGAGAATCGCGGCAGGACCCTGAAGCACGACTTCGTCGTGCTCGGCCACACCCGCGTCGCCATGCGACGGCACGACGACGGGATGAGCGCGCAGACAACGCTGCCCGAGCCGCGATTCCAGAGCGGCCGAACGGCCATCGCCGCGTGGGTCAGCGCGACGGGAGATCCCTATCCGATCCAGGCGGTGGGCGGCTGGCTCGATGATTCGGACTAGGCGTTCGAATTCCCGGCCGCTGCGTCGCGTGGTCAGACCCGCGCCGTGGTGACGGCGCCGGGACGTTCGGCTTTTCGAATTTGCAGCGGATTCAAGCCAGCCATTCGTCGACGGCTTCGCTGAAGCCGTCGTCGTCGTTGCTCTTCACGCTTTTATAAAGTCGTTTGAGCGCTTCCGGCGCGTTGGCGACGACGCGGGCGCTGGGCGCCCAATCCAGCAGATCCCTGTCGTTGAAGTCGTTGCCCACGGCCAGCGCGCGTCCACGGTCGAGGTCGAACCGGGTGCAGATCCAGGTCGAAGCGATGGCCTTGGACACGGTCCGGGGAAATATCTCGATCCAGCGCGAGGAGTTGTCCAGCGGCGAAGTGGTGAGTATGA
>DATIPL010000224.1:0-4231 GCA_035471965.1 Gammaproteobacteria bacterium | reverse complement strand
GACGGTCTGAACGAGTCCTTCTACTACGATAATCCCAACGTCAAGTCCCTGTGCGGCTGCGGGGAAAGCTTCGGCATTTGATGCACCGCACGAGGGCCGGGGGCGCACGCCCGGCGCCATGGACCCCGGTCAGACGCACTATTTGGGCAGGTACCGGGGCCGAATTTCGTATGGCGCAAATGCGCCATTGATCCTATGATCTCCTAGAATTTTTTCAGCCTGCCTCCGCCTTGCCGAACGGACCCTCCCTGTAACCAGTAGGAAATTCCGCTTGCGAGAGAGGAGCGGTCGGATCCCGATCGGATTCCGATTTTGGAGTTGCGTAACGAATTGTGTGATTGATCGTTACGTGGCGTGTTATCAGTCAACACACAGAACAGAGCGAAAAGAAGTATGAAACTTTACGTTGGCAATCTGCCTTACAGCGTCACCGAGGATGACCTCAGGCAGACATTCTCCGAGTTCGGCGAACTGGCGGAGGTGGTCGTCATCACTGATAAGTTCTCAGGCCAGTCAAAGGGGTTCGGCTTCGTAGAAATGCCGAACAACTCCGAGGCGGACGCGGCCATCAAAGCTTTGAACGAATCCAACTACAAGGGACGAAACATCAAAGTCAACGAGGCGAGACCGCGAGGGGATCGTCCGCAGCGCCGGCAGAGATACTGACGGCCGAGTATCGAATTCCCGTCGGAGGCAGGCGCGCGGGCCCAACCGGTGGTCACGCGTGCGCTCTCCGGCGGCTTATTTACTGACCCGAGGTCCGGCAACCACTCGAAGGCTGACCATGTCCGCACCTGTCCGCCCCGCGTCTTCCAATTGGGTATACAACCTCCACGATTCATCCCAGGGGATTCAACGCACCCTGTCGGAGGGAATCACGACCCGGGTCTTTCCCGGCGATCAGGCGATGCTTTCGGTAGTCCGAATCGATCCTCATTCCGAAGGCAAGGTGCACAGCCATTCCCAGGAGCAGTGGGGTGTGCTGCTCGAGGGTGAGTGCGTGCGCATCCAGGGGGATGAAGAGATTCCGATGAAGGCCGGGGATTTCTGGCACACCCCGGGCGGCGTTCCCCACGGCATTCGCACCTCGGACTCCGCGGCCCTCGTGCTCGATATATTCGCTCCGCCGAGAGACGAGTACAGGAAATCCGGCCAGGGTTTCGGGACCTGAGTCTTGATCGGTGAATGCCAGGGCGACGGCCTGAAATTCTCTGCATTCGATGAGACGGCTGACGCCTCTCGCGGGTGATTTGAGTGGACGACAAGGGATACCGGCTGAATTTCGAGCCTCGCCGTGAGTACCTCCTCGCCGTGTGCGACGGCCGCCTCGACGCCGAAACGGACCGGCTGATTGACGAAGACATTCGCCAAGAATGTATTCAGCGCGGCTTCAGCCGCGTGCTGATCGATATCCGGAAAATGCAGGGCCGACTCACGATGCTGGAAAACTTCCAGGCCGGTGCGAGCTTCGGTACGCGCCTTGGTAGAATCGCACGCCGAATCGCCATCGTTGAACAAGCGGGGGAAGAACACCTCGCGCGGAGTCGATTTTTTGAGCTGGTCGCGACCAATCGAAACGCCTTTGTGAAGTTCTTCGATAGTGCCGGCGAAGCGGAAGAATGGCTTTCCGCTCCCCTTGGAGTGACTTCCGGCGAAAAGCCGGTCTCCGGCTGAACTCTACCCTTTGCTGCCTTTGCAGTCGCGTCCGGAAAACTCTCACGGTGCCCTTTTGGCATGGGGGGCAGCCATTCCGGAATTGGGCGCTTATCGAACGGAGCGTGAACATTGAGCGAGGTGGATCTCAAAAACAAGAAGTGCTTTGCCGCCTGGATTACTGACGTCATCCGATACAACGACCTCGATCCCAACGGCCACGTCAATAACGTGGCCGTATGCACGTTCTTCGAGGATGGACGGGTCATGTTTCGTAACCGGCATTTCAAGAACCAGGTGGCAAACGTGCTCACCGGCTTCGTTCTGGCGCGCTACGTCATCGAGTATCACCGGCCGTTGGCATTTCCCGGAAGCGTCGACATCGGCACCACGATTATCCGCATTGGCCGATCCTCCTACACCTTCGGCCAGGCTGTGTTCCGGGGGGAACAATGCGCCGCCACGGCAGAGGCGGTTCAGGTACGCGTCGACCCGAATACCGGGCGTTCGGTCCCGCTGAGCGACGAGTTCAAGGCGATGCTCGAGACCGTCGCTCTCCCCGCGGCGAAAAAGTAATCGGAATCGAAGCGCGCGGGCGAAGCGGAAACACCGATGGCGGAAAAATACGAGGACGACCCGGGTGAGATCGATCGCGCCCTCCACGGCGGCCTGCGCGGTCGTTCCGACGAACCCATGTACTCCGGCGCCCTGAGCCTGCTCAGGCGCCGGTACAGCCGCGATCTGGACAACGACGAAGTGGACGTGGTCGTTATCGGTGCGCCTTTTGACCTGGCCACGTCGAATCGTCCCGGCGCCCGGTTCGGGCCGGCCGGCATCCGCGCGGCGTCTGTGAATCTGGCCTGGGAAGAGAAACGCTGGCCCTGGGACTTCGCCGTATTCGACCACCTGGGGGTGATCGATTACGGCGACGTCCAATTCAGCTACGGCGAACCCCGGACCTTCGTGGCTGAGATGCAGGCCCATGCGGCCAAAGTACTGGCCGCCGGCAAGACCATGCTGACTCTCGGCGGCGATCATTTCATCGCCCTGCCGCTGATCAGGGAGCATGCGAAGAAATTCGGGCCGCTGTCCCTGCTTCACTTCGACGCCCACACCGATACCTCCAGCCATGGCACCCGCGTCGACCACGGCAGCATGTTCTTTCACGCGGTCAACGAAGGCGTCGTCGATCCCGACCGCTCGGTGCAGGTGGGGATCCGCACGAGCTATGAGCGGGAAAACCACCGCTTTAACGTGCTAGACGCCGCCTGGATGAATGAAAACGGGGCCGAATCGGCGCTCGGGGAAATACGCAGAGTCTTGGGCAGTCACCCCACATATCTCAGCTTCGATATCGATGTCCTGGATCCCGCATACGCCCCAGGCACCGGCACGCCGGTGTGCGGGGGCTTGAGCACCGACTGCGCGCTCAAAATCCTGCGGGGCTTAAGCGGCACCAACCTCATCGGCATGGATCTGGTGGAAGTGGCGCCACCCTACGACCACGCGCAGATCACCTCGCTCGCGGCGGCGACTCTGGCCCTCGAGTTCCTTTGCGTGCTGGCGTCGAAACGCGCCGCCGGATAGCGCCGGCTCGTTTACCAAAAGATTCGCGCCTGCGCTGCGAGCAGCAGCGCGCTCGCGAGAGCGCCGGCCGTCGGAATCCACATGGGAATCGTCTTGATCCCCGGTGGATGGGGTTGGCGCAGCTTGAGCCGTATCAGCGCCACGCTGACCATTGAGAAAACCACCAGTATCAGCGCGCTCGTGATCCCGGCGAGTCCCACCAGCGGCACCCACAGAGCCAACCCGAGAATGATCAGGCTGACCACCGCCGTCGCGGCGACGGGCGTTCGGGTGGCCGGGTGCACTTTGAAAAAAAATGGCGGCAGCCAACCCCGGATACCCATTCCATACAGAATCCGGGTGGCCATGATGAGCTGGATCAGCGCGCCGTTGACCACGGCGAACAGTCCGATGAAGCTGATGACCATCGGGGAATCGCCCGTCACCGTGGCGTACACCAGGGCCAGCGGCGCGCCGCTCCGTCCCAATTCCTGCGCCGGGACACTGAGCTGGGCCGCCAGCACCACGACGAAGTAGAGCGCCGTCGAAATCACCAGGGCGATGAGTATGCCGAGCGGGAGATTGCGCTCCGGATGCTCCACTTCTTCGGCCACGTTGACCATATCCTCGAAGCCGATGAAGGCGTAAAAAGCGAGGAACGCCCCCAGCGTCATTCCCTGCCAGGCGGCCGCGGAAGCGGGAATCAGGATCGTGCTTGCCTCCATCGGCAGCGCGGCGAAGCTTTGGCGGGCAGCGTAAACGATCAGCAGCAGCCCGCCGATTTCAATCAAGGTGAATAAGGCGGCAACCCGCGCCGACTCGCCGATGCCCCAGGCCGCAACGGCGCCGAGCGAAAGCACCAGCAAGACCATGACGACGGGCCCCGGGGCCTGAACAAAAACGTGCACATAGCCGACGAAACCCCGCACCAGCGTGGCGGCGGAGACCATGCCCGCCAGGGCGATCAGCAGGCCGACGATGAGTGAGACCGCGACCACCCCGAATGCAGCGT
>DATIPL010000223.1:0-4146 GCA_035471965.1 Gammaproteobacteria bacterium | reverse complement strand
CGCGATGTTCCTCGCCACCTGCCTGCTCGCAGGAACGGGCGTCGCCTGCACATCAGTGCCGTGTATCGCTGGATGAGTCGTGGCGTCCGCGGGATCATTCTCGAATCCGTCAGGCTGGGCGGCACCGCGTACACGTCCTGCGAGGCTCTGCAACGCTTTGCCGACGCCGTGGGGCGAAGCCGAAGTCGTGGTGAGCAGCGATCCCCGACCTCCCTGACTCGTCAGCGGCAGCTCGACCAGGCCCAGCGCCGTCTGGACGACGAGCTCAACGCAAAACCGTAAAAGCCGTAGGCCGCGCACTTCCCCGGAACGCCGAGGCCTTCGTAATTTGGTCAGGGGTCCGACTTTACGGCCGAGGCGGGGCCGCCCGGTTTGCAGCTGGAATCGCTGAGCGTAGGGGAACGGGCGGGGGGAATCGAATACTGTTTCCCCCTGGTCCGAAATCGGCGTTCCTGGGCCAGAATCGCGGATTTTGCGAAATTAAAGCGGTTTTTGAGTGACCACTCCAGACCCGTCGAGACTATCGGGCGCCATCGAAGACCAGTTTCATCGGGTACTCATCGGGTACCCCACCGCTCCTGGCTGCAACCTCCCCCGAACAAGGGCATCGAGGTGGGGCGGGGGCGATCGAATGTCGCTTTCCGCGACCCGAGAACCGGCGATGCTGAGCCAGAATCGCAGCTTCTACGGATCTGTTGGACGCAGAATCTACCTGCCTTTCCAATAATCTGTCTACCGCTGGCGAGGCGATGACGTACAATATAGCAGTGAGCGGAGCCGTGGCGCACCTTGCGGCGGGTCCGACCAGTATTCTCGGATGACTTAATGAAGGGCAACCCGGCCGTGCCGGGTGGCCCGTTGAAGAGTAAGCCGACGTGGTTGAGCACCTTCGGGTGCTTGGCCGCGTCGGCTTTTTTTTCGCCTGCGGTGGCGTCAGATGACCGCCACCGCCGGGGACGAACGCGATGCGGGGAGAACTAGATGCCGCCAAAGACGATTGCATATGCGGACCAAGGCCGAGAGGTGATCCGGCGCGGCGTGAGGCAACTGGCCCGCGCTGTAAAAGTAACCCTGGGCCCGTGCGGACGGAACGTCATGTTCAACAAGGGCTTCGGCCCGCCACTGATCACGCGCGACGGCGCGACCGTCGCCAAGCAGATCGATCTGCCTGACCCCATGGAGAACGTCGGGGCCCAGATGATCAAGGACGTGGCCCAGAAGACAGCCAAAGACGCAGGCGACGGAACGACCACCGCCACGATCTACGCTGAAGCGATCTTCGAGGAAGGACTGAAGAACATCACCGCCGGGGCGGAGGCCATGGAAGTGCGGCGGGGCATCGAGCGCGCCGTTACTGCAGTGGTTGAGGCTCTCAAGAACATGTCGGTGGACATCAAGAGCACCGACCAGATGGTGCGGGTCGCGACCTGTGCGGCCAACCACGATGAGAACGTCGGGCGTATCGTCGCCGAGGCCATGGAGTCAATCGGCCGCATTGGTGTTCCTACGATCGAGGAGGGTCAAAGTCTCGACATTACTGTCGAGCGTGTCGACGGCCTCCAATTCGATAAGGGGTTTCTATCGCCCTACTTCATCAACGAGGCAGCTCGGGGGCAGTGCTGCCTGGAGAAGCCGTACATCCTGGTCCACGAGAAGAAGATCTCCTCGGCAAAGGACTTCCTCCCCCTGCTGGAGAAAATAGCACAGAGTGGGAGGCCATTGTTGGTGATCGCGGAGGATGTCGACGGGGAGGCCCTCACAACGCTGGTCGTCAATCAGCTTCGAGGGACCTTGCAGTCTACCGCAGTCAAGGCTCCCGGCTTCGGCGATCGGCGAATGGCGATGATGGAGGACATCGCGATTATGACCGGTGCCCGGGCTTTGTTGGAAAGTCTGGGCACTAAGCTGGAGAACGTCTCCCTCGCGGACCTCGGGCAAGCCGAGAAAGTGATCATCGAGAAGGAGCAGACCACGATCATCGGCGGCTCCGGCTCGAAGGAGAGCATCGACGCGCGGATTGCTCAAACCAAGAAGGAGATGGACCTAACCACCTCCGACTATGACCGCGAGCAGCTCGAAAAGCGTTTGGCCAAGCTGACCGGAGGAGTCGCACGAATCAAGGTCGGCGGCGCCACCGAACTCGAGGTCAACCACCGTAAGGAGCTCATTGAGGACGCGCTTCAGGCCTGCCGCGCCGCGCTCGAGGAGGGTGTGCTTCCGGGAGGAGGCGTCGCGGTGCTGCGCTGCCTTCCCGCGTTGGACAAGTTGCGCAAGACGTTGATCGGAGATCAGAGAATCGGCTCCGATATCGTCAGCCGAGCCCTGCGAAGCCCGATCAAGCAAATCGCCAAGAATGCCGGGCAGGACGGTTCAATCGTCCTCAACAAGGTACTCTCGTCTGATAGCGCAAGCTTCGGATACAACGCGCTCACCGACAAATACGGCGACCTCGTGGCGATGGGTGTGATCGTGCCGACCAAGGTGGAGCGGGTAGCGTTGCAGAATGCCTCCTCAGTTGCGGCGCTCCTGCTGACGACAGACGCCGTGATATGCGAGATCAAAGAGGCAGAGAGCCAAGATCCGTCGCGCCGCTCCGCGTAGTCGAGACGGCATTAACGGGATCGTTCAATAACATGAAGGACCCATACGAACATCCATTGAGCACGGATGAGTCAACCCTGACAAGCAGTCAGAACGGGGAACACCTGGCTGGCGTCCTACTGGCAAGTAGCCTCGCCTCTGCGGTGGTTCCAAGGGTAACGGGCGCACGGTTTATGCCTCGCCGGAGGCACGGCCGGTTGGCTTGGTTACCGTGGCCGATACGATCGTAGAAAGCACACCTGCCATGAACCTCGAGATCGTTACGTCTAATGGGCGAGTATCAGGAGATGGACAAGGCCATATGCGGTCCATAACAGAATTTCAGGCTTGCGGACAGCGGCCTTTTTCGTAGCTGTCGCGAAGATCGCCACGGTCTATCAACAGATGGACGTGTAGCTCGAATTCAACGAACCCAGCGCGTGCTTTTACGACACAGGGTGGTGAAATGAAAGAAAAACGATCTGGGGAGTCACATTTGCTAAGCGCCGGCGACAAGGCGCCCACTTTTTCCCTCAGGGATCAAGCCGGGAATCTGGTCACGCTGGGGGAGTTCAAAGCGAAGAAGAATGTCGTGCTTGTCTTCTATCCGGGAGACAACACGCCGGGATGCACCAAGCAACTTTGCGCAATCCGCGACCAGTTCGAGCTCTTTGCCGATAACGACACAGTCGTTTTCGGGATCAATCCACAAGACCCTGCGTCGCACAAGAAGTGCATCAGCAAACGCAGCCTCCCGTTTCCTCTGCTCGTGGACGGTGACAAGAAGGTCATTGCTGCCTACGGCTGTAGGGGAATGCTGATGACGAAGCGGACTGTCTACGGCATCAATATGGAAGGTACTATTGTCTTTTCCCGCCGTGGAACGCCTGCTAACGAAGAAATACTCAGTGCGCTCAAGGAGAAACGAGCTACTGCGACAGTGTGCTCCTCGCGAGCCAGAAAGTGGATCTCTCAGGATGAGCCGCAGTCTGCGGATTCGCGTCGAAGCATGGGGTGACAGAACGCAGGAAGAGAAAACGCTGGATGGATAAGACCTATGTGCCTGCGTTCAACTGAGGGTAGGTCAGCGGGAGAAGGTGTGGAACACCCAACCAACATATCGAATCTCGGCGTGGTCGTTTCGGTGCGCGGCAGCGTCGTAGATGCACGATTCGATGCACATTTGCCGCCCATCTACTCTTTGCTGCGCGCGAAGGAGGGGAGAATCGCCATCGAGGTTCTGGCGCAGCTCGACGCGCATCGCGTGCGGGGAATCGCGCTGACCCCCACCCAAGGCCTCACCCGCGGCACCGTGGTGGTAGACACGGGCGGTCCGCTGAAGGCACCGGTCGGCAAGGGAATTCTCTCACGGATGTTCGACGTTTTTGGGAACGCACTCGACCGCGAAGGGGAAGTCTCGAACGTGGAGTGGCGCACCGTGCATCGGGCCCCGCCGCCGCTGGCGCGGCGTTCAACAAAATCCGAAGTCTTCGAGACGGGCATCAAGGTTATTGATGTGCTCGTGCCGCTGGAGCGTGGCGGCAAGGCGGGACTTTTCGGCGGGGC
>DATIPL010000222.1:0-5113 GCA_035471965.1 Gammaproteobacteria bacterium | reverse complement strand
GGGTGCAGTACGAGGTGGTGGAAAAAGGGACGGGGGAAAACCCCACCGAGACCGACATCGTGGTGGTGCATTACCGCGGCTACCTGCTGGACGGAAGTGAGTTCGACAGCTCCTTCAGCCGGGGAGAGCCCACCGAGCTCGAGATTGCCCAGGTCATCCCCGGCTGGCAGCAGACTCTGCAGCTGATGAAGGTCGGCGCCAAGTGGAAGGTGTGGATTCCTTCGGATCTCGCCTATGGCCTGAGGGGCGCCGGCAGCAGGATCGGTCCGAATGAGATGCTTCACTTCGACATCGAGCTACTGGGGATCAAAGAGTAGGGCTGACTTGGCTCGACTTTTGCGGACTCATTCGACCGCGTCGAAGCTGGAGCAATAGGCAAACAAGCCCACCGCGCCGCCGGTGTGTAAGAAGACGACGTTTCGCTTGTCTGTAAGCGAGCCTGTCCGCGCCAGATCGATCAAGCCCGCCATCGCCTTGCCGGTGTATACGGGATCCAGGAGTATTCCCTCCATCCGTGCGGTGAGCGTTACCGCCTCGATCATCTCGGCGGTGGGGACGCCATAGCCCTCCCCGACGTAGTCGCCGTTGGCGCGCACGCGCTCCGGAGAAAAGGGCGCATTCACCTCGAGCAGCTCGAGGGTTTTCCGGGCGAGAGCGAGCACCTTGTCTTCCTGTTCCGGGGCGGATCGGCTGACACACACTCCGAGCACGGGGATGTCGACGCCGAGTCCGGCGAATCCCGCCAGCAGTCCAGCCTGGGTGCCGGCGCTGCCGCTGGCGAGCACCACCAGATCGACCTCCACGCCGAGGCTTCTGCTCTGCTCCAGCAGCTCTTTCGCGCAGCGAACGTAACCGAGACTGCCGCGGGGACTGGATCCTCCCACCGGTATGGCGTACGGGCGCTTGCCGTCTGCGCGCATTTCACCTTCGAGCGCATCGAGCGCCGTCTCCATGTCGCTATCCTTGGGAAACAGATGGATGCGCGCGCGGCACAGCCGGTCGATGAGAATGTTGCCGCTGCGGGCGTAGTCGGAATCGCCGCGTGGAACCTCCTCCTCGAGCAGAAGGTGGCACTCGAGACCGAGCTTCGCCGCTGCCGCGGCGGTCTGACGGGCGTGGTTGGACTGAATCGCTCCCGGGGTAAGCACTGAACCGGCGCCGAGCTCGAGCGCCTCCGCGAGCAGGTATTCGAGCTTTCGGGTCTTGTTGCCACCGCCGGCCAGACCTGTGCAGTCATCGCGCTTGATCCAGAAACGGGGACCGGAAAGCGCCTCGGTCATTCGAGGCATCGGTTCGAGCGGCGTCGGGATATGCGCCAGCGGTATACGATGGAATCGATCGAATCTCATGATTTTTTTAAGTCAGCGGAGCTGAGTGAAAAATCCTGGAGCGAGGGCGCCGGAAAGGCCGCGCGGCGGCGAAAAAGGACCGCGGTGAACGGAGCCAGCAGCAGTCGCGGCTTTCCGGGAGTCGGACGCGCGGATCCCGGATACTCTATGTCGCCTTGTTTTTCTTCGAGCTCGACTTCCTCTGCGGCAGTGCCCGTCCGTGAAGGTAAAGTTCGTAATCTTCCATCGGCACGAGCTGTTCCTCGATGAAAAGCACGAAGCGTCGCAGGGTCCCAATGTCCTTGAAGCGTTTGAAGCGAAACCCAATGGCCGTACGTGCCGCCGCCGGCGCGCCCGGGATCCGGGAAACATGAGCGGCGATGCAGTGTACCGAGATCGCGACGCGTTCGCCGCGAAGGGGAACGAGGAACTGAGCACGGAAATGGCAAGCGCCACCACTCTCGATTTCCTCCCTTGCTGCCAGGAGTCTGGCGGCGGATTCGGCGCTCAGGCGGACCTGCATTCCGCCGGGAGAGACATTATGCATCAGACCGGCAGCCGTCTGTCCCGCCGAGGAGCGCAGCCTCACCGGAAGGGTGATGGCCACGCGTGGAAATTGGCGCCGCTCGGTTTCGCTGCGGGGCGCTCGATTTACGATGCTCATGAATCGCCTCGGACCGCCGGTCGCAAGGAAAAGGCCTTCTCTGCCGGGAAAGAATTCTCGGCGGCAACGCCCCGGTAGAGGCATTTCCCGGTATCGGCAAGGGCCGTCAACCATTGAGCAGTAACATCACCCGGGCGACCGCAAGGGCGCGTCCGCGTGGTTGCTGATCCCGGGAATATCTCCCGGAATGGATTGACCTGTTCCGTCAGGCGGGCTGTTCAGGGCCTGAAATCGGGCAGGCTGCCGTCCATGTACCACTGCTCTGTGCCGGGATCGAACCACCACAGATCAGTCTGGGATATCGTGCGCAGCTTGTTGGTATCGGGAAAGTAGTAATCGAAGCTGGTGGCCACCGTGGCCTCGCTGCGCTCTTCATTCACGCTCAAGACGCCGGATGCATAAGAGGTCACGCGCACCTCTGCGGGGACCTTGACCGTCGCAGACGTGGCCCCGCCGTCCCGCCGCCTGAGCAGGCCGGCCGCGATGTCGAAATTACCCCAGCGAATGGAATCCGCGTACAGACGAACGGCCTGGTCGAGCTTCAATGACCGACTTTCCTTTTCGATCTTCGCGCAGCCGCTCGCCGCCGCCACGGCGACCAAAGCCATGACCAGCACGTTCCTGAAGCTTCGATAGTTCATCTCGTCGAGCGGCGGTTCAATTAAGGCGCCGAAGCCGTTTCCCGCCGGGGTTTCAAGCCTAACACCATTGACCAGGTATGGACTAACCCGCCGCCGTTTCCCAATTCGGCCCCCGGCGAACTGCGCCCGACGCGGTCGCGTACGCTGGAATTCAATGCTCCCGGGTGGCGGTGAAATGCACCTCGGGCCAGCGTTCCTGGGCCAGGTTGAGATTGACCATGGTCGGCGCCAGGTAGGAGAGGTTGCCGCCGCTATCCAATGCCAGCCGTGCCTCGTTCCTGCGCTTGAATTCTTCGAGCCGTTTCGCGTCTGCGCATGACACCCAGCGGGCGGTGGCGACATCGACCGAGTCAAAGCTGCTTTCGACCCCATACTCGTGACGCAGTCGGTACGCCACCACGTCGAACTGCAGGCTTCCGATGGCGCCCAGTATCAATTCATTGCTGGCTATCGGCCGGAATACCTGCGTGGCCCCCTCCTCGCTCAGCTGGTCCAGCCCCTTCTGCAGTGCCTTCATTCTCAGAGGGTCGCGAAGCACAACGCGGCGAAACAGATCCGGGGCAAAGTTCGGAATCCCGACGAATTTGAGCGCTTCCCCCTGGGTGAACGTATCGCCAATCTGGATAGTGCCGTGGTTGTGCAAACCGACGATGTCGCCGGCGTACGCGGTGTCAACCTGCTGGCGATCCCGGGCCATAAAGGTTGTGGCGTTGCCGATTTGCACGTCGCGCCCGAGGCGCACCTGGTATAGCTTCATTCCGCGGATGTACTTGCCCGATGTGATGCGCATGAACGCAATGCGATCGTGATGCTGTGGATCCATATTCGCCTGGATCTTGAACACGAACCCCGAAAGCGCGCTCTCTTCCGGCGCGACTTCCCGCTCATTCGCCCGCCGGGGCCGCGGGAAAGGCGCCCACTTAACGAAGGAATCCAGAAGCTCCCTGACCCCGAAGTTGTTGATGGCTGAGCCGAAAAATACAGGAGTCAGCCTGCCCTTGAGATAAGCGTCGAGATCGAATTCATGGCTCGCGCCCTTGACCAGTGAAACCTCGTCGCGGAGGTCCTTCGCCTGAGAGCCCAGTCGGGCATCCAGCTCCGGGTTTTCAATTCCCCTGATCAGATTGCCACTGGACACGCGCTCGCTCTGTTGCGGACTGAAGAAGTGAATGCTGTCATCGAGGATGTGGTACACGCCTTTGAAACGTTTACCGCTTCCGATTGGCCAGGTGACCGGCGCGCAGCGAATATCGAGCACCGACTCCACTTCGTCCAGTAGCTCCACCGGGTCGCGGCTCTCCCGGTCGAACTTGTTCATGAAGGTGATGATGGGCGTATCTCTCAAGCGGCAGATCTCCATCAGTTTGATGGTCCGTGCCTCCACCCCCCTTGCGCCGTCGATCACCATGAGGGCGGAATCCACCGCGGTCAGGGTGCGGTAGGTGTCCTCCGAGAAATCGGCGTGCCCGGGCGTATCGAGGAGGTTCACGATGCGGTCCGCGTAGGGAAACTGCATCACCGATGAGGTCACCGAAATCCCCCGCTGCTTTTCCAGCTCCATCCAGTCGGAGGTGGCGTGTCTGGCGGCCTTTCTCGCCTTGACCGTACCCGCGAGCTGGATGGCGCCGCCGAACAGCAGCAGCTTCTCGGTCAGCGTGGTCTTGCCGGCATCCGGGTGGGAGATGATGGCAAAGGTGCGGCGCCTGTGAATGGATTTCTCGAGCTCTGACATGTGGTCACGGTAGCTGGGTCGTAGTTGTACGATATCGCGCGGTTCTGCCGCGGGGCGCGGGATTATACCGGCATGCCCGGGAACTGTGTCGCGCAGGCCCCGTTCCGGGGTTTTCTTTTTTGTCTCATGTCCTCATATATTGGGTGTTCGAGCTTCGAATTCAGCACCCCCCGGGGAGAATGCCGCCTTGGATTCAAAGGCACTGGCCGTCGTCGACCTGCACAAAACCTACGCCAACGGCTCCGTAGCGCTATCCGGCGTCAGCCTGGACGTGGAGCCGGGGGAATTTTTCGCCCTCCTCGGGCCCAACGGCGCGGGCAAGTCCACGCTCATCGGCATCGTGAGCTCCCTAGTCAACAAGACCAGGGGAAAGGTTCTGGTGTTCGGCTACGACATGGACCAGAGCCCGGAGGCGGCCAAGGCCTGTATCGGCATCGTGCCCCAGGAGTTCAACTTCAACCTGTGGGAGCAGGTTATCGACATCGTCACCAACCAGGCCGGCTACTACGGGTTGCCGAGGGGGCTGGCGCTGGAACGGGCCGAGAAATACCTGCGCCAGCTCGGACTCTGGGACAAGCGGCGCCAGCGCTCGCGCGAGCTGTCCGGGGGCATGAAGCGCAGGTTGATGATTGCCCGTGCCCTGGTTCACGAGCCCAGGCTGCTGATTCTCGACGAGCCTACCGCCGGCGTGGACATCGAGCTCAGGCGGTCCATGTGGGGCTTCTTGAGACGTCTGAATGCGGGCGGC
>DATIPL010000221.1:0-1934 GCA_035471965.1 Gammaproteobacteria bacterium | reverse complement strand
GTCGCGCATTCCGTCCCGCGCGCGCAAACCGCCAAATCGGCCGCTTCGCCATTGCGCTCATAAAGCGACTCGGATTTAATGCCGGACCACTCGCGAATGGCCGACAAGCAGGCTCCTGCCGACACTGAAAGCAATGACCATGGAAAGCCGGAACACGTGAGTTGGTGGGGCAAAGTGCTGGGCGGTGCCTTCGGCCTGATGCTGGGCGGACCGCTGGGAATGCTCATCGGTGCAGCGCTCGGACACGGCTTCGACCGCGGGGTGGAGCGCGCCGGCGAGCTGCCACCCGGCAGCGGCTTCGACCGCCGCGAACGCACCCAAATGGCGTTCTTCACAGCCACCTTCAGCGTAATGGGCCATATCTCCAAGTCCGACGGCCGTGTGACGCCGGAAGAAATTGCCCTCGCCAGCGACGTCATGCGCCAGCTGTCGCTCAATCCGGAATTGAGGACGGTTGCCCAGCGTCTGTTCACAGAGGGAAAACGCGCGGGATTTCCGCTGGAGGCGGTGCTGGAGCAGTTTCGGCGCGAATGCCACCGCAGCAGCCACCTGATCCGAATGTTCGTCGAAATCCAGCTCCATGCCGCCTACGCCGACGGCAGCGTGCACGCGGAAGAACGCCGGATCCTCGAACATGTGTGTCACCGCCTGGGGGTTTCCCGGAGTGAACTCGACCAGCTCGAAACCCTGGTGCAGGCCGGGCTTCACTACCGGCAGGGCGCCGGCGCGCCGTCCAGGGCGAGGATGCCGCTGGACGAAGCCCACGGTGCGCTGGGGGTGTCTGAAGACAGCTCCGATGAGGAAGTCAAGAAAGCCTACCGCCGCCTGATGAGCCAGCACCATCCGGACAAGCTGGTGGCCAAGGGCCTGCCGGAGGAGATGATGCGCCTGGCAAAAGAGAAGACCCAGGAAATCAAGGCGGCGTACGAGCGTGTCAAAGAGGCCCGCGGGCTGCGCTGAGCCGAACCCTGTCGGCAACGGGTAGGGGAATCCGTGCCCCATGACGCATCCGAAGTCACCTTACCCGCCCGTGCTGAAAAGCAGGATGGCATCGGTTAAAGTTTGCGCCGTTTCAATCAACCGGGTCCTAATTCCGATGAAAGACGCGTGGATCGCCCCCTCCATCCTCTCGGCGGATTTTGCACGACTGGGCGAGGACGTTGCGCGCGTGATCGATGCCGGCGCCGACCTGGTTCACTTCGACGTCATGGACAACCACTACGTGCCCAACCTCACCATCGGGCCGATGGTATGCGAAGCCTTGCGCAAGTACGGCATCAAAGCGCCCATTGACGTGCACCTGATGATCAAGCCGGTGGATGGCATCGTCCCCGATTTTGCCGCCGCCGGCGCGAGCTACATCACCTTCCATCCCGAGGCCAGCGACCACGTGGACCGCACGCTGCAGCTGATCCGGGATTCGGGCTGCCGCTCGGGGCTGGTATTCAATCCGGCGACGCCGCTGCACCATCTGAACCACGTCATGGACAAGGTGGACCTGGTTCTGCTGATGTCGGTCAACCCCGGCTTCGGCGGACAGGCATTCATCGGCGGTACTCTGGACAAGCTCCGGCAAGCGCGCCGCCTCATCGACGATAGCGGCCAGGACATTCGCTTGGAGATCGATGGCGGCGTCAAGGTGGACAATATCGGCGCCATCGCCGCCGCGGGCGCCGACACTTTCGTCGCCGGCTCCGCCATCTTCGGCTCCAAGGATTATCGAGCCACCATCAAGGCCATGCGCGGTGCTATCGCAGAGGGCCGCTCGTGAGCGCCGCCAGCGGCCTGGACGGTCGACGGCTCTCGCTCCCCCGACTGGTGCTCCTCGACCTGGACGGAACGCTGGTAGATACCGTTCCGGACCTCGCCGCCTGCGTGGACGCCATGCTGGCGGAGTTCGGGCGACCGCCCCAAGGCGAAACCAAGGTGCGCCA
>DATIPL010000220.1:0-5098 GCA_035471965.1 Gammaproteobacteria bacterium | reverse complement strand
GATGATCTGGATCGGCAGGGCATCAGGGGAATCCGCGTGCTGGATGGTGGGTGGCAGCACCGCAATCTTGGACCCGGCCGGCGCGCGCACCACCTTGCGCACGTCGTCCAGCCAGTTTTTCCTCACGCTGTCGAGCCGACCTTCAAGCGCCTTTCTCACATCCGCGCTCGTCCCGGTCACGCTCTTGCCGCCGCGCCGAAAGTAGACGCTGCCGGCCAGGAATGCCGTTTTCTCCCAGAGCTCGTCGTCGGTATAGGCGCCGTCGCGAGTGAATACGACGGGGGGGAACGCGGCCCCGACCTGGATGGCGGCCAGCGACAGGCCGTTCTTGCTGACCTCATAAATGTGAAAATCGGCAAAGGGAGAATCGGTGTAGCGGTGCAGCTTGTCGGCGACCATCACCGGGTCCATGCCGAGCACCGTCGAGACATCGGAATTCGACGGCTCCCCGTCCGCCCCCACGCCGACAAGCACCACGCCGCCCCCGGAATTGGCCATGGCCGCCAGGTCCCGCAGCAGCTCGCACCAGTCCCGGCTCGATCCGATGTCGAAACCCGTTCGAAACTCGACGTATTTGGAACGGCGTTTTGCGGCGAGCGCCTTTTTGAGCAGCGGGTTGAGCATGCTTCACCTGGCGATCTTTGAATGCGGCGAGGCTCTGCAATCGAAAATTTCAGCGCGGTCTATGTGTCGTCATTCGTCTTTGAATATCGAAAGATCAAGTTTTTCGATCTTCCCCATCCAGATGGCGTGGCGGGTGTGGTCTGCCAGGTCGTCGCCGGTCTCGGGATGAACGAAGATAACCAGGCCGTTGCGGTTGAGCGCGAGCCAAGGAATCACCTCGCCGAACAGCTCCGGTCCGAAGGCAAGCTGGCAGCTCCAGCAGGGATGTGGGCCGACCGGCCGTTCGTGCATACGGCCCATTTGGAGCACAAATCGCTTTTTCGCCGATTCGCAGAGCGCGCGGGCCTGATCGATGGTGGACGCGTCGTAGTAGACGTGGGCGTGAAATCCCGCGATCTGCGCCATAGCGCTAGTCCGGTGGCCTGGGATGAAGGTCCATTATGCAGATGTGGGGGAGGCTGTAAAAAAAGGGCGGCTTGAGGCCGCCCCTCTATAGGTTGCGTCAAGCTCGAGCTCAGCGCCTACTTCACCCGTCCATCGCGCCAGGCCTTGATCAGCTCGTCGTACTGGACGGTCTCGCCCTTGGGCTTCTCGTTAGCGAGCTTGGCCTTGGGCGATCCCGGCCGGTCAAGCCACGCGGACTCGGTTTCTTTCTTGTTGAGCTTGGGGCCGCAGTCTCCCTGCACGCCGGAGCGTTCCAGTCGAGCCAGGACTTTGTCCATTTCCTCAGCAAGATTATCCATGGCTGTCTCTGGGGTGACCTCACCGGACACGGCTTCACCGATGTTCTGCCACCAAAGCTGCGCCAGCTTCGGGTAGTCCGGCACGTTGGTGCCGCTCGGGGTCCAGGCGACCCGCGCCGGGCTGCGATAGAACTCCACCAGACCGCCCAGCTTGGGAGCGCGGTCGGTGAAGGACTGATGGTGAATGTCGCTGTCACGGATGATGGTGAGGCCCACATGGGATTTCTTCAGCGACACGGTCTTCGACACCGTGAACTGGGCGAACAGCCAAGCGGCTTTGCGCCGATCGACCGGCGTGCTTTTCAGCAGCGTCCAGGATCCGGCATCCTGGTAGCCGAGCTTCATGCCTTCTTCCCAGTACGGCCCGTGGGGCGAGGGCGCCATGCGCCAGAGCGGCGTGCCGTTGGCATCGACAGTGTTATTGCCCTTGTCCTGTCCCTCCACCATGGAAGCGGTGAACGCGGTGTACCAGAAGATCTGCTGGGCCACGTTGCCCTTGGCGAGGCTCGGAAGCGACTGGTAGAAGTCCATTCCGAGCGCTCCCGGCGGCGCGTATTTGCGCAACCACTCCATGTATTTGCGCAGCGCGTACTTGGCCGCCGGGCCGTTGGCCGCACCGCCGCGGGCGACGGTCGCGCCCACCGGCCGGCAACCTTCGACGCGAATACCCCACTCGTCCACCGGCTCGCCGTTGGGAAGACCCTTGTCGCCGGCACCGGCCATGGAAAGCCACGCGTCGGTGAAGCGCCAACCGAGATCCGGCGCCTTCTTGCCGTAGTCCATATGGCCGAACACCGCCTTGCCGTCGATCTCTTTTACGTGCACCGCGAAGAACTCGGCGATGTCCTCGTAGGCGGACCAGTTGACCGGCACGCCGAGCTCGTAGCCGTAGACATCGAGGAACTTCTTCTTGAAGTCCGGGCGCTGGAACCAGTCGTAGCGGAACCAGTACAGGTTCGCGAACTGCTGGTCCGGCAGCTGATATAGCTTGCCGTCGGGACCGGTGGTGAACGCCTTTCCGATGAAGTCGTCGACGTCCAGCGTCGCAAGAGTCACGTCCTTTCCTTCGCCCGCCATCCAGTCGGTGAGGTTGACCACGTGGCCGTAACGGAAATGGGTGCCAATAAGATCGGAGTCGTTGACGTACGCGTCGTAGACGTTCTGTCCCGACTGCATCTGCGTCTGCAGTTTTTCGATGACGTCGCCTTCCTGAATCAAGTCATGGGTGACCTTAATGCCGGTAATTTCCTCGAATGCCTTGGTCAGAACCTTGGACTCGTAGTCGTGGGTCGGGATCGTCTCGGAAACGACCTTGATCTCCATACCCCGGAACGGCTTGGCCGCGTTGATGAACCACTCCATCTCCGCCAGCTGCTCCTCCTTGGTGAGGGTGGAGGGCTGGAACTCGTTCTCGACCCATTTTTCTGCTGCGGCCATGTCCGCCTTCGCCGAGATCGCGATGGCGGCCAGGGCGGCGGCCGTCAGGGTGCCGAGAAGCAGGTCCTTCAAGCCTCTCTTTTGCATTTCGCCGGTCATTGTTTCTCCTCCTATGGGCCTTGCGTTGTTATCCGTGTCGCCGGCGCAAAGGCCTCCTGCTCCGGCGACTCGAGAATATCCGAGACTCAGCCCCAGCGCATCAGGACAATTAACCAAATCACCGAGATCGCGAGGGCAAACCAGATGCTGAAGTCGGTGAACCCGAGCCACGCCAGGTGGATGTAAGCGCTGCTGAGCAGCCCGATGAACAGCCGATCGCCTGGTGTCGTGGTCAGGGGCAGGAAACCGCGCCGGGACGGCGACGGGGCAATGAGCTGCCAGGTCGTCATGAGCGACAAAATCACCGCGATGATGATGAAAAATGTCGCAGTCGGCACCGTCCAGGCCATCCATTCGAGATCGATCACCCCGCTGTCCTCATACCCGACCGAGGGCGAAACCCTTGGCCATGTAGTTGCGCACGAACCAGATCACCAGCGCTCCCGGCACGATGGTGAGAATACCCGCCGCCGCGAGCAGACCCCAGTCCAGGCCGGTGGCGCTGACGGTACGCGTCATCACCGCGGCAATCGGCTTTGCGCTGGTGACCGTCAAGGTGCGCGCGAGCAGCAGCTCCACCCAGGAGAACATGAAGCAGAAGAACGCGGTGACACCGATGCCAGTGCGGATTAACGGAACGAAGACGGTGGCGAAGAAGCGGGGAAAGGAATAGCCGTCGATGTAGGCGGTTTCGTCGATTTCCCGCGGCACTCCGGACATGAAGCCCTCCAGGATCCAGACGGCCAGCGGGACATTGAACAGGCAGTGGGATATGGCTACCGCGATGTGGGTATCGATAAGGCCGAAGGTCGAATAGAGCTGGAAGAACGGCAGCAGGAAAACGGCGGGCGGCGCCATGCGATTGGTGAGCAGCCAGAAAAACATGTGCTTGTCGCCGAGAAAGCGATAGCGGGAGAAGGCATAGGCCGCGGGCAGCGCTGTCAACAGCGCGATGGCGGTGTTGATGCTGACGTAAATCAGAGAGTTGACGTAGCCCGAGTACCACGACTCCTCGGTGAATATCTTGATGTAGTTGGCGAGTGTCGGGTCCTTGGGATAAAGCGCAAACGCATTGAGAATGTCCGCGTTGCTGCGCAAGGACATATTCAGCATCCAGTAGATGGGCAGCAGCAGCAGAACCAGGTAGACGATGAGGCCGACGGTGCGCTTTTGAATTCTCATCGTTTGTCTCCCGTGCCGACATTCTGAAGCGCCTGGTAGAAGAGCCAGCTGAAGAGCAAAACGATCAGAAAATAAATTAACGAGAAAGCAGCTGCCGGACCCAGATCGAATTGACCGACTGCCATCTTTACAAGATGGATGGAGAGGAAGGTCGTGGCGTTGCCGGGACCGCCGCCGGTAAGCACGAAGGGCTCGGCGTAGATCAAGAAGCTGTCCATGAATCTCAGCAGCACCGCGATGGTCAGCACGCCGCGCATCTTGGGAAGCTGAATGTAGCGAAAGGTCGCCCAGGCGGAGGCGCCGTCGATGCGCGCCGCCTGAAAATACGCTTCGGGTATTGCTCTCAAACCCGCGTATGCCAGCAGCACGACCAGCGGCGTCCAGTGCCACACTTCCATCAGCATCACCGTGACCCAGGCGTCCAGCGGCGCCGCGGTGTGGTCGAATTCCAGGCCCAAGCTGTTGATAGTGACGCCCATCAATCCGATATCCGGGCGAGTGAAAATGATCCAGATGGTGCCGATGACGTTCCAGGGAATGAGCAGCGGCAGCGCCAGCAGCACCAGACAGAGCGATGCGCGCCAGCCCTGCTTTGGCATGGCCAGGGCAATAGCGACGCCGAGCGGAATCTCGATGAGCAGCACCAGGCCCGAGAATAAAAACTGATTGCCTAACGCCTCATGCAGACGCCGATCGGTGAGCACCTCTTTGAACCACTCTGTGCCGACGAATACGCGCTGACCCGGGCCGAAAATATCCTGCACCGAGTAGTTGACAACGGTCATCAGAGGAATGATTGCGGATACGGCGACGATCAGAAAAACCGGTACGACCAGCCACCAGGCGCGATTGTCTTCCCACTTATCCATAGCGTCTTACTGATTCAGCCGATCAGTCGGCCATCGGCATATACGCGTATCATCCTCGGATTGAACGTCAGGCGGCACTTTACTTCTGGCAGCGCCCAGTCTTCGGGCAGCTTCATCTTGATCTCAAGTTCATCCAGCATGCAG
>DATIPL010000219.1:0-5107 GCA_035471965.1 Gammaproteobacteria bacterium | reverse complement strand
CCGGGCAGCTTCATGTGCAGCGCCTTTCCCTGGCGCAAGTCGACTACGCGCCAGCCGGGACGGAAGCGGATTCGCGCTCGGCGGAGTCGCAACCCTCGAAGGTATCGCTTCCGCTGGCCATCCAGATTGATGAAGTCAGCGTCGAGGACGCGCTGGTTCGCCGCGACGGCAGCCGGAACCGCATCGATCGCGTCCTCGTGCAGGGCTTCAGCGTAAACGGCAACATCGTTACGCTGACTCATCTGGAAGTCGCCGCAGACGAGCTCGAGCTCAGCGCCCACGGGCATGTGGATCCTGCGCCGCCCCATGCCGTGGAGGCGGGAATCGTGTGGTCGTATCGTCTTCCCGATGGCGCCAGAGCCGAGGGTATCGGCAACGCCAGCGGTGATCTGCACGCGTTGCGCATCGAGCACAAGCTGATCCAGCCCTTTCCGGTCGATGTCGCCGGCACCGTGTCTCCGCTGGCCGAGCCCCTGCGGATGGATCTCACCGGTCAATGGAAATCCTTACGCTGGCCGCTTGCGGGAAAGCCGGAGTTTTCGAGCCAATCGGGCGCCTTCGGTGCCCGCGGAACCCTGGACCAGCTCGCCCTCAGTCTCGACGCATCGATCGACGCCGAAGCGATCCCGGCGAGAGGTTTGAACATCGACGCGGATATGAAGCGGCTCGAGAAAAAACTCGAAGCTTCCCTGGGATGGACCGTGCGGATGGCGGATGGCAGCCAGGCAGTGGGGCGTGGAACCTTCGAATGGGACGGCGCGCGAATCGACATCGACCACGCGATGGAAAAGCCGTTGCGGATCTCTACCCGGGGACACGTCGCGCTGGCCGGTGCCGCATCCGAGGTTTCGCTTGATGGAGAATGGCGGGATCTGGTCTGGCCGCTCACCGGCGAGCCGACTTTCACCAGCGACTCCGGCCGTTATCGGGTGACGGGGATTCTGAACGCGCTCGAGTTTCAAATGAATGCCGCGATGCGTTCAGAGGCGGCGCAGATAGCGCACATGGACCTGGCCCTGGAGGGAGAAGCGTCCGCCGCCGCGCCCTTCCCTTTCGATGCGGCGCTGAGCTTCACGGCCGGGCTTGCGCAGGAGATCGAGGCCATGGGCCGGGCAAGGATAAAGGGCGACGCCAGCAGGATCGAAGTCGAAACCAGCGTCCAGAGGCCGGTGGCTCTGAAGGCCCGCGGGTCGATTGCGCTGTCGTCCACCCCTCCCGAAATCAACTTGAGCGGCGAATGGCAGGATTTGCGCTGGCCGTTGTCAGGCAATGTCGAGGTCGAAAGCGCCGAAGGCAGGTTCTTTGTCAGCGGCCCTAAGGAACGGCTTGCGCTCAGACTCGAGGCCGAAGGCAGCGGCCCGCGCATGCCGCCAGCGGATATCCGGCTGCAGGCGCGAGTGCGCCCGGAAAGCGCGCTGATCGATTCCTTTTCGGTAAAGACCCTGGGTGGAGAAATCCGCGCCGCCGGTGACGTCGGCTGGCAGCCGGCGCCCCGCTGGAGCCTTGAAGTCTCCGCATCGGGCTTGCGACCCGAACGCTACCTGAGCGAGTGGCCGGGCGAGATTTCCTTCGAGACCGCGGTCAGCGGTCGGATGGATGTGGGGGGGCCCAGGATAACTCTCGACCCGCTCAAGCTCGATGGCCGTCTCCGCGGCCAGCCCGTGGAAGCACGCGGCGCCGTCAGCGTCGATGGAACGCGGATATCGGCGCGAAAGCTGAGGCTTCGTTCCGGCGACAACCGCGTGGATATCAACGGCGACGCCGGCGAGCGTCTGAATCTCGGCTTCGTCATCGACGCTCCTGCTCTGAACACGGTGGCGCCGAATCTTGCAGGAAGCCTCGAGGGCGAAGGCAGACTGGCGGGAACCCGATCGCGGCCGCTGGTCACGGCAAAGCTCTCCGGTCGCAATCTCGCCTGGCGCGACAACCGCGCAACTGCGATTTCCGTCGATGTGAATGCCGGCCTGGCACCGGGACACCGATCCAAAATCGCGCTCGAGGCGAGCGGCATTCGCGCCGGCAGCAACCTGCTGGACAAGGCTTCCTTATCCGGCGACGGCACACCGGAGCAGCACCGTCTGACGCTCAATGTATCCGCGCCGGCAGACTCGCTTTATATACAAGCTAACGGACGCTATCAGGCGGGCGACTGGTCGGGGAGCGTAGACTCCGTGCTCAAAAGCGAGCGCTTCGGCGAGTGGCGCACTTCCAGACCCGCCGCGATGAGCGCAAGCGGCGATCGCGTGCGTTTGCAGGACCTCTGTCTGGTGAGGGCTCCCGCCCGGGTATGCGCTGCCGCAAGCTGGCGGACGGAAGGCGATGTCATCGAGGCCAGCGGAGAGATCGCTTCCCTGCCGCTTGAGTTCTCGCGGCCTTTCTTACCCCAGGATCTGCGGGTGGAAGGGCTGCTCAGCGGCGACTTCAAAGCCGGCGGCACCCTTGGCGCGCCGCAGGCGGCAGCCCGCATCAGTGCCGACTCCGGAAGGATATCTTACCAGCCCGGCGCGGGTTTCGAGGGCGGGCAGTTCAACTACCGCAACGCCCGGGTCGACCTGAGCTACGCGCCATCGGGCGCCAGGCTTCAGATGGGGCTTGAGCTCGAGGACGCGGGAAGCATGCGCGGGAGCCTGGAGACCGGCGCGCTGAGAGATGACGGTCCGGCGCCGCTCAAGGGTCGGGTCGAGGCCGATTTCTCCGATCTCGAATGGATCGGCGTAGTGGTGCCCCAGCTGGTCGACGTGCGCGGCAGACTCAATGCCGCCTTGGAAATCGGCGGCACCACGGCAAAGCCCGCAGTGGCGGGGGAACTGGCGCTCAGAAACGGACAGGCAAACGTGCCTGATCTCGGGCTCGAGCTTCGACAGATGGTCGTTGCGATGCGCAGCGACAAATCCGATCGGGTCGTTCTCGAAGGCGCGCTCAGCTCCGGCGGCGGCCGGATGGAAATCACCGGTCGCTCCGCGATCTCGCAGACGGGGGATCGGCGGGTCGACCTGGAGCTCAAGGGCAGAGATTTCGAATTGGCCAAGCTTCCTACCGTCCACGCGTACGTCTCTCCGGATCTGCGCCTGAGCGTGAATCCGAAGCTCGCCGAGGTCACGGGCGGCGTTCACATACCGCGCGCCAGCGTAAAGCTCAAGGAGCTGCCGCAGTCGGCGGTCAAGGTGAGCGAAGACGAGGTCATCGTGAACGCCCGACAGGAAGACCAGCGCCAGAAGAAACGACTCGGGCCGCCGCTCAGGATCAAAGTCGAGATGAGTCTGGGAGACGAGGTCAATTTCGAAGGATTCGGCCTGAGCACGCACATCGACGGCAGTCTCGCCGTCAGCGGCGAAAGCGGACAGCCTCCTCAGGCCCAGGGAACGCTCTCTCTGCGCGAGGGCCGTTATCAGGCCTATGGCCAGGATCTCAAGATCCAGACCGGGAGACTGCTGTTCGCCGGACCCATCGACAATCCGGGAATCGACGTTACCGCCGTGCGTGAGCTCAAGGACGTCACCGCCGGCATCGTCATCACCGGAAACGTGAAGTCGGTCGATTCACGCGTGTTCTCCGATCCTTCCCTGCCGGAGGCGGAAGCCTTCTCCTATCTGCTCACCGGAAGACCGCTTTCCGGCGGCGCTCAGACCGACGCCGCCAAGCTGCAGCAAGCGGCCGCGGCGCTGGGCCTCAAGCGCGCAAATGTCATCACGCAGCAGATCCAGAACATGCTCGGGCTGGACCAACTCACGGTGGGCGGCGACGGCGTGGACCAGACCTCTCTGCTTCTCGGCAAGCAGATCACTCCGGATATCTTTATTCGCTACGCCCTGGGCATATTCGAGGAGTCGGGGAAGCTGCTGCTGGACTACCGGCTGACGGACAGCATCAGCGTTCAGGCCGAGTCTGGGGAACAGCAGGGAGTGGATCTCATTTATAAGATCGAGCGCGAGAAGTTGTTCTGAAAAAAATACGCGGCAGGCGGCATGTGGTATCTTGGGAGAGCTTTTAAAAAGACCCTGACTCCTCACATGTCAGCCACTCATCCGCAGCACCCGTTTGTCGCTCACCCACGACTGCAGCGCTGGTGTGATATCGTGAGCAACGAAAGATCCGATGCAGGAGACCGTTATGTCAGAGAAAAGAGACGCCTACGTCAAGAAGTACAAAGCCCAGATCGACGAGTGGAACGCGGAAATCGACAAGCTCGAGGCGCAGGCGAAAAAAGCCAGCGCAGAAGCCCAGGCCCGTTATCAGGAAGAGATCGAAGAACTCAACAAGAGGCTTGCGGAAGGAAGAGAAATGCTGAAGAAGATTCAGAGCGCCAACGAAGCCGCGTTAAACGATATGATGGAAGGCGCAGAAAGCATGTGGACTGCCTTCGAAGAGGCTTTTCGAAAAGCGCGCTCCCGATACAGATAACCATCGGCCGATTCGGCTGCATCGCCGGGCGGAAAACAGATGACGCCATCTGTTGCCGCTTGCACACGAGACCCGGGGCTTGTCACCACGAATTGCTTCAATCTCGGTGACGGGACGATTCTCCGCTCGTCTTCATAGCGCCGAAGGCCGACGACGGGAAACGGACGCTTCTCGAACATGACACAGCGCGTTCTGGTCGCGGGTTTCAGGCACGAGACCAACACCTTCTCCAAGCTCCCTACCGATCTCTCCGCATACCAGGCGAGAGATCTGTATTACGGCGATGACATCGTGTCTCAGTTTGCGGGCACGCGAACCGAGGTCGCCGCAATCGTCGACGTAGCGAAAAAGTACCGCTGGGATCTCATCCCCAGCGTTTACGCCGACGCCACGCCATCTGGAAAGGTGACCCGTGAGGTCTTCGATCACGTCTCCGGCGTGCTGCTCAAAGCGCTGGAGCAGGATGGCCCGTTCGACGCTATTCTGCTTTGCCTCCACGGTGCCATGGTGACGGAGCACGCGGACGACGGCGAAGGCGCCCTGCTCTCCCTGGTGAGAGACAGCGTCGGTCCGGTGATCCCAATCGGGGTGACTCTCGATCTGCATGCCAACGTCACCGACCGTATGGCGGCGCTCGCCGACGTCATGGTCTCTTATCGAACCTACCCGCACGTAGACGCCTACGAAGTCGGCCGGGAGGTGGCCG
>DATIPL010000218.1:0-5303 GCA_035471965.1 Gammaproteobacteria bacterium | reverse complement strand
AATCATGGGTGTCTGTCCGGTTCAATGGATCGGATTTTCAGGATTGAGTCGCAGGCTGAAAACCTTCCCCGGCGAAGACGACCCCGCCGCTCAAACGCCAAATCCAAAGCCCGCGGCGCAGTTATAACCAAAGCCGCAGGCACACATTCCGGCGCAGACGCCTGTTCCCGGATCCGGTCAATCAGGCGTCGATCCGGGGGAAGCCCCAGCCGAATGGCCGGCCGCAAGACGCACGAAATCCCCCTCGGTAAGGATCCCCACGAGCTTCCCGTCCTCCGTCACCGGCAGGCAGCCGACGCCTTTATCGATCAGGATGCGCGCCGCCTCCGTCAGCGACGCGTCGGGACCGACCGTCACGGGATCCTCGCTCATCGCCTCCTTGATCAGGAGCTTGGAAAGCAGCATGTCCTCCGCCCGTTGTCCGTAGCCCAGGGAACGCAGCACCGCTCCCCGGAACAGATCCCGTTTGGTCACGACTCCGCAGAGATCGCCGTAATCGTCGAGCACCAGAACATGGCGGACGTGTTTTCGCTTCATCAAGTCTTCAGCCACCGTCAGCGGGTCATTGCGCTCAACGGTGACCAGATCTCTGGACATGATGTCAGCGACGATTTTTGCTTTTTCGCTCATTCCTGTCGATTCCATTCCTATCGATTCACAGACGCCCTGTCCTCAGCCCCGGGCATTCGCGCAGTAATCCGGGTCAGGGAGCCATTCCCGGCCGAAATATCGAAGACGGTCTCCGCCCCCCTTATTACTTGATGGCATCAGATACCAGATGAACGAAGCGGTGGTGATCCCAGGCACAAGGATAGCGCGTCAATCCGAGTCGAACGAGCACCAGCTCTCGAGACGGCATGACGGTCACGAACTGCCCCTCGTGTCCGATGAAGTGGAAGGCGTCGGCAGGCAGCGACCGCGCTTCGCCGCCGCACCGGTATTCCCGGGGGGATCCGCAGCCACACGTGCGCGCCGTATTGCCGATCCGGGGCGTTCGGCGCCGGCGAGAGCGCGGACGCCACCCACCCCTCGGGCAGGATACGTTGGCTCGACCATACCCCGTCGTAGAGAAACAGAAGACCAAGCCGCGCCCAGTCGCGCGCCGATGCGTACATGAAGGAGGAGCCCACGAAGGTGCCCGCAGCGTCCGTTTCCAATACCGCACTGGCCATACGCAGTCTGTCGAAGAGCGCGCGGCGCGGGAAATCGAGATACCTCGATTCGCCGACAATCCGGCGAATTGCGTAGGCCAGGATGTTCGTGGATCCGCTCGAATAGCGCCAGCGCTCACCGGGATCCGCGACCAGGGGCTTGGCGGCGGCATACGCCGCCGCGTCCGGAACACCCAGGAGCATGTAAGTCCCGTCCGCAAGCGGATCGCTCTGGTCTTCGTTGAACTGCAGGCCGCTGCTGATGCGCAACAGGTGGTCGAAGGTGATTCTGCGGCGCGGATCGCCCGGCCCCTGCCACTGCGGTATCGGCGCGGGGTCGTCCAGCGAAATCCGCCCTTCCTGCACCAGAACATCGACGAGCGCGCTAATGGCGCTCTTGGTCATGGACCATCCGAGGAGCGGCGTGTCCTTGGTAAACCCGGGCGCATAGCGCTCGCGGCCACCAGTCGACGCTTGTAGACGACCGCTACAGCGCGCGTCCGCCGCGGAAGATTCGCATCGGTCTCCGAGAACGCCCAGTCCAGCGCGGCAGCCAAAGCGCTCCGGTCGATTGCGGGTGGCGGGCCAGCGCCTGTCTGGAGCTCATCAGTTTGCGCGGGACGATTACGCAACCGCCTGGCGGAAGCGCCGGCGAGGAGCGTGGCTGGACCATCGGCTTGATCATGGACGACGGCGCACCCCTGACCTTCGCGATAGACCGCTTTTCGCCCGGCCAGCCCGAAGAAATCCGCGGAGACCTCGCGCAACGCCCAATCGACCTGCACGTCGCGTTTCGAGACGAAAATACCCGAGCAAAGGATCTTCGCCTTGTATGCCGTGCCCATGGCCGCGAGCTGCAGACCATGAAACAGACCGGCTGTGTCCACGACCAGCGCGACGATGACGGCGCCCGCGACGGCGTATCTGCGCGCCTTCTTCACCGGTAATCGGGGTCAGAGACCCGTTTCGGGCCACGATTTCAAAAACCGTCTCTGACTCTGTTTTTGAACAACGATTTCAAAAAACGGTCTCTGGCCCCGGTTTTTCGAACGCGACCAGGCCCGGCACCTTCGATGCCGGCACATAGACGAAGCCCTCGAACAGCCGGCGCTGGGTGCGGTAAAGCGTTCCGGACCGCGCGTGCCAGCCGTCCGCGCGCTGGTCGACCGACGCCGCCAGCACCATCATCCCGGACGGATGCACGATTCGAATATCGGAATTCGGATCGTCGGTGCTCCGCGCCGCGCGCTCAACCACGCTGCCGCCGATACGCGCGGCGACCGCGGTGCAGACGCTTCCGGTCGCCGGCAGCGCCCGGTGGGTGTTGCCGTTGGAAACGATGCGGACCACCAGATCACCGTCCGCGGCCGGGATCGTTTCTCCAGTCAGGGTCGGCGCGTCCCTGGGCCCGGTGACGATGCCGGGCGAAAGCGCCGAGGGCTGCTTCGCCATGGCCTCGGGCGAATCGGCGATACCGGCACGATAACCCGCCTCGCGGCGAAGCGCCTCGAGCTTGTCCATCGCCTCGCTCATGGCATCGATCGCCTCCGGCAGCTCGGTGCCCTCGAGACCTGCAGCCGACGCGTCGACGAACACCCCCGCCATGGCAGCATCCACCACCGACGCCTCGACCTTGCCTAAGCCCGGCACCTCGAGAACGTCCATGGCATTGCCCGTCGGCAGCACCTTACCGGTGATCGCCCCGCCCGGCTCGAGAAAATCGAGGCGCACCCTGGCCCCCGGCCCGGCGACGCCGGGCATGACGTAATCGCCGTCCACCGCGGCAAGGCCCTCGTCCAGGTCGAAACGTGAGACGATGATCTTGCCCGTGTTGGTGTTGTGGATGCGCACCGTCGCTTTCATTCCCGAAACTTTCACCAGACCTTCGTCCACCGCGAACGGCGCCATGGCCGAGGACATGTTGCCGCAGTTCGACGCAAAGCTGACAGAAGAATTGCGCACGCCGATCTGGGCGAAGGTGTAGTCGATGTCGGCATCGTCGCGGCTCGGCGGGCCGATGACGCAGATCTTCGAAAGCGACGAGATGCCGCCGCCCATGCCGTCGAGCTGGCGTCCGAAGGGATCCGGGCTGCCCTGGGCCGCAAGAAAGATCTGCGGCCAGAGCGCGCGATCGGCGGGCAGATCCTGCTGCTTGAAGACGATGGCGTTGGAGGTGCCGCCGCGCATGATCACGGCCGGGATCTTGAGCTGTTTCATCGACACGGATCCTTCAAGCCTTCTCCTCCGCGGCATGGCGCCCGGCGATGCGCCCGAAGGTCGCGCCGGAGACGAGCCCGGTGCCGCCCGGGTAATTGTAATGGAACAGGCCGCCGACCATCTCGCCGCAGGTGTACAGCCCGCCGATGGGCCGCCAGTCGGTGCCGATGACCTGCGCCCTGTCGTTGATCTTGAGTCCCCCGAAGGTGAACGTGATCCCGCCGGTCACCGGGTAACAAACGAAGGGCGGCACATCGAGCTTCAAGGCCCAGTTGCTCTTCTCCGGGTTCAAATCTCGAGTGTGAAGACCGTCCTTGCGCGATGGATCGAATCGCTCACCATCGGAGGCGGCGGCGTTGTAAGCAGCGAGCGTTTTTTTCGCCTGCGTCCTGTCGTCGATGTCGAGCGTATCGATCAAATCCTCGAGGCTGTCGTCTTGAAACGGCGTGGTATATCGGTAACGCGGCTCCAGCAGGTGAACGACCTTCTGGTCGAAGATCTGAAACGCAATGCTGCCGGGCTGGCGCAGGATCTCGCCGCCGTACTTGGCGTAGGTGTAGAACTGCACGTCCTCGCCCTCGTCGACGAAGCGCACACCGCGCTTGTTGATCATCACGCCGTAGGGATACGAGAGCCGGTTGCTCTTGTCGGTGAGATCGCGATCGGCGAACTGCGGCCACTCTGCCGCGATGGGCGTCGAATGGCAGCCGCTCCATTGCCCCCACGGCAGGGCGCCGATGTCGAGCGCCATGCGCAGGCCGTCGCCCTGGTTGTGGCGCGTGCCGCGCACCTTGGCGTGGTCCCACGGCGCGCCGAGGTATTGCGCCCGCATCTGCATATTGGCCTCGAAGCCGCCGCAGGCGAGCACCGTCGCCTTCGCCGTGATCTCTTCGATACCGTTTGGCCCGCGCACATTCACCCCGACGACGCGCCCGCGCTCATCCTGCACCAGCGACGCGGCGCCGCTCCCGTAACGGATCTCGACGCCGTGGCGCTCCGCGGTCTCGAACCAGGTCCTGGATAACCCCACGCCTTCGTGCAGCGCGCGGATGATCGCGCCCCGCGGCCACCTGATGACGTTGCCGACACGGATCCCGCCCAGCGACATCGCCGGCTCCATCGCCACCCGCCCGGTCTCGTGCATCCAGCACACCGTGTCGTAGGAATGATCGATCAGGATCTGCGCCAGCGCCTCGTCGCTGCGCCCGTCGGTCACGCGCTCGAGATCGGCCCGGAACTGTTGCCGGGGATAGGGCTCGATGCCGGCGCGAAATCCCGGGTACGCATCTTCGGCATCCGGCACCAGGCGGTCCAGTTCCGCGACACTGTCGAAGGCGAAACGGAGCAGGCCGCCGCTCCAGTGGGTGTTGCCGCCGCGCATGTCCCGGCCGGCCTTCTCCAGCACCAGCACGCGCCCGGCGCCATTTTCCCTGGCGGACACGCTGGCCGCGAGCGCGGCGTTGCCCGCTCCGACCACGATAACGTCGTAATCCCTCACGGTTTTCGATTTCCTGCTTCGCTTTGCCATCCAACAAGGAATGCAAGCGCAGTCGGCACGGCCGAAGCGCCGGTTCCTGCTGCGCCAATGTCTACTCGACCCTGTCGATGAGGGCAACCGTGCCCAAATGTACATACTTGCCGGGAGGCTATATGCTGGGACGCCACGAGAGGTGAGGAAACGTCGCCAGATGAGAGACGAGGTCCGCCCGTCCATCACGGACGAACACCGCCGCCAGTTCTATCTCCAGGTGCTCGAATCGTACCGGGCCTTCGTGGAGAAGCACCCCGCTGGCTTCGAAGGCGCGCTCATCACCATGGCGGCCGGCCTGGGCCGCATCACGGAAAATCCTCCCGATATCTCCGCCCTGGCGGACATGCTCTGCCTGTCCCGAACCACCATCATGCGGAAAGTGGCGGTGCTGGAAAAGGCGGGGC
>DATIPL010000217.1:0-1543 GCA_035471965.1 Gammaproteobacteria bacterium | reverse complement strand
ATCGAGGCTGAGCGCATTCTCTATCAGCAGTCGAGCCTCATGCGCACGGCCCGAGAGCCGCCGCACCTTGGCCAGATCGGCGAGGACATCCACGTCATCCGGCGACAGCAAGCGTGCGCGCTCGAGGCACGCTTCCGCCTCGCCAAGCGCTTGGCGCTGTGCGTGAATCCGACCGAGCAGATGGAGCCCCGGGACGAAATCCGGATCCTTTTTCAGAATCGTATGATAGATCGCCTCGGCAGCGTCGAGATCGCCCTGCGCGTGCCGGGTTACGGCTTGGCGAAACAACGGGGTAATCGAATCGTTGTCGGAGCCGTCCCGGCCGCGCGCAGCTTGTGGCCGGTGCGGTGACGATCCGCCGACCAGGGAATGACTCAACCAGCGCCGCAGGCCCATCAAGAGAATATAGATGGCGGGGAGGAAATCCCGCTCACTTCAGCGCGGCCGCAGGCCGGGACGGGTGCCGCTCGAGGAGCGTAAGGATCACTCCAATCCCTGGAGCCGCCGGGGACTCTTGCACCATGGTGCCCTAATGAGAATTCCGATTGACACGAAGACTGGTACGCTCGTTCCGATAAGGCCGCGGCGCCCACACGGCGGCAATCGGGGCCGGAGAAGCCATGCCGTCTCAGGCTTACTTCCGGTTGAGGCTCAATATAAGACCTTTTGTTGCCTCATCGACGAAGGCTTCCTCGTAACCGAGCTCCTTCAGCTCCCACTTGAAGGTGTTTCCGAGGCGGGCTTTTCCATAGATACCGAGCTTGTGCTGGCGATGAAAATCAGCCGCCTTGAGATAGATTTTGTCGAGCGCTCTTCCCAGCTTTCTTTTCGCCTTCTTGTTCAGGGACTGGCGCTCGCTGCCCGACTCGTACTGCCGGGCGAGCTCCCGCGCAAGCGATTTGGAAAACTCATCCAGATCCTTGTTGCCTCTCTTGTTGAACATGATGGAAACTGCTGCCCGAGTTTCTCGCGCCCAAAGCTCAGCTACTTGACGCTCAAAGCTTCGATTTCAGATATGCCTTCATAATTCGGATAATTCAGACGAAGCACGCGAACGCTGTCAGCCGCGAGCTCATCGAGCCCCATGACGGTGTATGCCTTGGCCATCACGGCAAGAGCTTCCGGGACCGCCGGCGTTCGCTGAAAATTCTCCACCACATGGCGCGCACGGTTCGCCGCAGCCACATAGGCCCCGCGCCGCATGTAGTAGTTGGCGATGTGGATCTCGTGCTGGGCCAGCATGTTCTTAAGATAGACCATCCGCTGCGAGGCGTCCTTGGCATACTTGCTGTCGGGAAAGCGGCGCACGAGTTCCGCGAACGCATCGAAGGACTCACGCGCGGCGCCCGGATCACGAAGTGACATGTCCCGAGGGAAGAACCGATCGAAAAAGCTTCTACCCTGGGTGAAGTGGACCAGACCTTTCAAATAGTGCGCGTAATCGACGTTCGGATGTCTGGGATGAAGCTTGATGAATCGGTCGGCCGCCGCAATTGCCGACGCCGGCTCGTCGAACTTATAGTACGCGTAGGCGATGTCGAGC
>DATIPL010000216.1:0-2425 GCA_035471965.1 Gammaproteobacteria bacterium | reverse complement strand
ACCGGTGCCACCGATGGGCAGTCCCGTCGCCGGGTCGCCCACCGATTCCAGATATTCCAGATGACCGTGGGCGTGGCCGGTTTCGCCCTCCGCGGTCGAGCGGAACACGGCGGAAACGTCGTTGTAGCCTTCCACGTCGGCCTTGGAGGCGAAGTAGAGGTAGCGTCGGTTGGCCATGGACTCGCCTGCGAACGCGTCCTTGAGGTTCTGTTCAGTCTTGGTGCCTTTGATCTGCATTTGGTTTCTCCGTTTAGGCTCAGTCCCGAGCGGGCTCAGGCCCTGCTTGAGCGCGCCCGCGGTTCAATTGCGTCAATTTAGACTCAGTCTAAGTACAGCGGAAAGAGTACCCGCAGCGCCGAACAGGTGTCAACCGGACCGATAGGCAAATCCGATCGGAGAACGACGCTTTCATCCATCGCGCGCGTCTCGCGTCCATTCTTTCCCGGTCCCTTGCCGTCGAGGGTAAGGCATCGCGTCCTCCGGCGCTTAGGGTTCTCCGCAGCTTCGGCATGCGCTGGTGTGCCTGCCCCGCTTGGCTCCGACTTCCTTTTGACGCGTCCCGACGTTGTCCTTTCTGGGGCAGCCTTCCGCGTCACGGCGCCTTTTCGAGCCGGCAGCCCCGGACAGTCACGCTTCGTTGCGCCGCCGTGCATCCACTTTGCCTGAATTCGGCGCGTGCGGGGCGTTGCATTGACCGGGTTTTGGGGCTGGGGTACGGTAGCTCGCCTTTTTCCAATCCGGACACGTTTGGTGGCTCGCAAATCGACAAAAGGGGTTGACTTCGAGCGCGCCCTCGACGAACTGGAAAAGTTGGTCGAGCGCATGGAGGAAGGCGAACTGAGTCTGGAGGAGTCTCTCAAGCTTTACGAGCGGGGGATCGAGCTCAGCAAGGCCTGCCAGAAAGCTCTCGACGCCGCGGAAAAGCGTATTCGCATCCTTTCCGAGCAAAACGGCAAGTCGGAGCTCGAAGCTTTCGAAAGCGACGAGGACTGACTGTCGCCGGATTATTTCTCAAGTCCGGCAACGGACGTATCGATCCACTGACCGACGGATGGACTTTTCTACTCTGAACGAGTGTCTCAAGGCCTATCGTGAGCGCGTGCGCGCGGCCCTGGACATGCGTTTGCCCGCCCCTACTTTGGAACCCCGGCACCTTCACGAAGCCATGCGCTACGCGGTGCTGAATGGCGGCAAGCGGGTGCGCGCCGTGCTCGTCTATGCCACCGGACACGCCCTCGGTGCGCCTGCGGATCGCCTCGACGCGCCCGCTTGCGCGGTGGAAATGATTCACGCCTACTCGCTGGTACACGATGATCTACCAGCCATGGACAACGACGACCTGCGCCGCGGCCAGCCCACCTGTCACCGGGCCTTCGACGAAGCGACCGCGCTGCTCGCCGGCGATGCGTTACAGGCTCTGGCTTACGAAGTTCTGGTTGACGAAAACGCCGGGAATTCCACAACCCGTCGCGCCGAGATGGTCAGAACCCTGGCCAGCGCCAGCGGCTCCCGGGGCATGGCCGGCGGTCAAGCCATCGATCTTTCGGCTGTGGGAAAGCCGCTGTCGTTGCAGGCCCTGGAGAACATGCACCGGCACAAGACGGGGGCGCTGATCCGCGCAAGCGTGCGGCTCGGCGCCCTGAGTGGTGATGCACGCGATGCCGCGCAATTCGAGACGCTGGACGCCTATGCCAGCGCCGTCGGGCTCGCGTTTCAAATCCGCGACGATATTCTCGATATCGAAGGCGATACGCGAATTATCGGTAAGCAAAGCGGCGCCGACATGGCGCTCAACAAACCAACTTACCCGGCCATCGCAGGAATCGAGGTGGCGAAGCGGAAGGCGGAGGAGCTCCACCTCACTGCGATGAGATGCCTCGAGGCGTTCGGAAGTGAAGCCGATCCTTTGCGCTGGCTGTCCGAGTTCATCGTCAGTCGACCGAGCTGAGCGCTGCGGGTTAATCCAGGATTCGCCGACGGCGTATAGCCGCAGGAGTCCCCAAGTGGGCGCGAGTGGCGGGCCAAAGCCGGCCCGAGTAATATGTGTTGAACCAACGCGGCGTTGCGCGCATCTATCTGTGCTGAGGAACGATATCCGGGTCGCCCCGCCCGAGTGCCGCACGAGCCGTCCATCGAAATCTGGAGCTGACGTTAATGAGTCGACCCGCAAGTGTAGTGCCCAAAATCTCTGAAGCGCCTTCCATTGCCGACGTTCAGGGCAGCCCGGACACGCGCCGCATTCCCATCGACAAAGTCGGGATAAAGGGCATTCGACATCCGGTGCGGGTCCGCGATCGGAGCCTGGGCGAGCAGCACACGATCGCCAGCTTCAGCATGTACGTGAATCTGCCGGACGATTTCAAAGGCACGCACATGTCCCGGTTCGTGGAAATCCTCAATGACCACGAATACGAGATTTCGCTGG
>DATIPL010000215.1:0-9895 GCA_035471965.1 Gammaproteobacteria bacterium | reverse complement strand
CTGGGCGAGGAGCCCGGTGGCCGCACTCTCTTTGGCGGAGCCATCGTGCTGGCCACTCTCGCCATCCACTCCGCGATGCGTATCGCCGGCGGGCGCGCGAGAGCCGCTGCAGTGGCGATCACAGAGAATTAGCTTCCTTTTCTGAAGGCTCCGACTTAACCCCTCCGGCCGCCGGCCGCCGTTTATACGCTGCGGACAACGGGCCCGCACCCGGACTCAGGGCAGCGGGGATTAGAACCGGAGGCATAAATCATGTTCATTTCTGAAAATCGCTTTGTGAGAGGCTTAACTTGCGGGCTGTCGCTGATGGTGCTGCCGCTGACCTGTGCCGCCTGGCAGACGCCCGCCGGAATCAGCATGGAGATTGTTTCTGACGACGGACAGGTTCTGCGGCAGTTCGACGTCACCCGAGCCAGCGAACGCAACACCCGTCGGGCGTATCTGGAAGCGACCAAAGGTCAGCGTTACGGCATTCGCGTGCGTAATCATACCGGCCGGCGCATCGGTCTGGTGCTCGCCGTGGACGGACGCAACGTCATTTCCGGAAAGAAATCGAACCTGCGTCGCAGTGAGCCCATGTACGTTCTCAATCCCTATCAAAGCGCTACCTACGACGGTTGGCGTACCAGCGACACCCGGGTACACCGCTTCTTTTTCACCGAGTCCGGGGAATCCTACGCCGGTGCCTTCGGGGATCATTCGGCCATGGGCGTAATTGCCGTGGCGGCGTATGCGGAGAAAATGCCGCCCGCCCGAACTCGGGACTACCGTCAAGACGAGCGCCTCGACCGCTCGGGCGAGGCTGCTTCCATGCCGGGAGCCGCCGGCAAGTCATCAAGGGCGGCGCCGGCGGAAGAGGCTGACGCCCAGCCCGGCACCGGTTTTGGTGAAGGTCGGAGTTCCCACGTGGTCCGGGTGCATTTCAAGCCGCAGCGTCTTCCTTTCGTCAAACAGTTCATCAAGTACGAATGGCGCCAGACCCTGGTGGAGCTCGGGTTCATCCATGCGCCAAAGCCGCATAACCGATTCTGGCCGCAGGGAAAGCGGGCGTCGACCGAGGGCTATTCGCCCTATCCGCCGGGTTACTGGAACCCGCGCTAGCCGCCAGTTGCGCAACGGGAGCCCGGTGGTCGTCAGGCCCCGGGCTCTTTCGCGTACATTTCAAATACGCTCGTTCCCGGCGAATCCGTCCGAATGCCGTCTATCCGGTAGCGCCGCGGATCAGCGGCAAATAGCAGCTGCGTATTACAGACCCTGCCCACAGATGACCGCCGCGCAAGGAAGGGCGCAGCCGCCGGTGAAGTATTGGAAATGAATCACATCGCGAATCGGAAGGCCCCATTTCCACCTGCCCACAAAGGCGCAGAGGAAGTGGATGACTGCGGCACTCGTCGCGGCGCTCATCCTCGCCGCGCAGATTGCCGTTAGCCGGTATTCCGGTTTTGGCGGTTTCGGAAACTGGAGCCCGTTCGAGGAATAGCGCCGCTCACGATGTCGCGGGAGACGGACGACAAAGCGCTGCTTCGGCAGCGCTTTTTTCATCCCTTGGCCGGGCGAATCGGTGGTGCCGGAAAGCGGATATCGGCTATCTGCTGGCGGCCTCGACTTCGTTCGATACCGGGAATTCGTCCTCGGTGTTGATCCACTCCATGGAGAAGATCGGCAGCACCCAGTCGGGGCACGGTCCACGGGCAAAGATGACGACGCCGACGGCGTCGTGCCAGCCGGTCCTGACCCTCGCGGCTTCCATCGAGGCTCCGGTGGTGAGAACGTCGTCGACAATGAGCCGCACCCCCTGTTTTCCCCGGTATGACTGCAGCGCGGCGGCCAGTCGTCGTCCGCCATCGGTGACGCCGAAGACGTCGCGGATAGCTCCTTTTTCGGAGATGAGCCAGGCGAGTGTCGCGATATCCTCATCAGAAAGAGCCTTGCTCTGTATGGTGTAGCGGGCGACGCCGCCTGAAGCCATCTTGAATGGCTTGCGTTCAAATAAGTGCATCTTGTGTCATTCCGTTGCGCCGAAAAGCGTGACCCGTTCAAAACTCACGCATTGTACCCGGCTCCGGCTTCAGGATCGTCGCTGCGCCAGCGGCCGGAGGAAAACGAGCGATCCCTCTTGTGACGAATTCAGCCCGCGCCGCGGCGGTAGGCGATGAGAGTTACGTCGTCCGGCTTGCTCGGGCGGCCTTCCTGGGGTTGCGACATCCGCCGGTTGCACTCCGCGGTAATCGCTTGGACGCCTTTTAGAAGCGGACCGCGTCGAAGATAGTCAATAATCTCATGAGCATGCAGGTTGTCGAACAAGCCGTCACTCGCCAGCACCACCGTGTCTCTCGGCCGCAGGCGGATTGGGGAGCTCATGCCCACATGCATTCCGGGATCGCCGACGACGTTGGAGACGATGTGCCGATCTTCATGCTCGATGGCCTCGTGAGGTGTGAGCACGCCCGCCTCCACGGCGTAGCCCACCGGCGAATGGGCGATCGTCTCCATTTTGATCTTGCCGCGGCCGCCGAAGGCGAGCACACCGGAGTCTCCGACGTGGTAGCTGCGCACGGTGTGACCGTCGACCTCGAGCACCACCAGAGTAGTGGCCGATCTGTTGCCGAGCGCCGTGACCTTCTGGTTGGCGCGATCGAACCCTGCAAGGATTGCCTCGCGCAGCGTCGTGCTTTGATCTTTGGTCGAGCTCAGCGAGTCGCGCAACGCTCTCATCGCTAAAGCTGAGGCCCTGTCGCCACCGGGCAGGCCTCCGAGCCCGTCCGCCACCGCGATCACCACCTGTTCCGCGCCCACCTCGAAGATGGCGGCAGAGTCTTCGTTGCCGGTGTCCTTTTCCGGAGAGCAGGCGGAGTAGATCACGGCCTGACCCTTTCCGGCACGCTCGACGTGCGCCTCCACGTGATCGGGGCCCTCGAAGATTCGATTACAGGCGCTCATGTCCATCTGCCCGGCGGCCTTCGATAAAACAAGGCGAATCTCTCGATTGGTCGTTTAATCAATAGCCTAGCCCAATTTACACCGTTTCGTGGCAATGTCCCGCCGCCGTGGAACCGACACAGAAGTGTCCGGCGCTCGGGCTTTTCGACTCCGCCGTGGCCTCTGATCTCCGTCCGGGTGGATGAACAAAGGCTGAGCAACTGCCTGCAACTGCCGGGGTTCGACCGTGTTTATCGCACGTTTACGTCTTGAACGCAGGCTTTCGCGCACGGTCATACGGGGTAGGTACTTCAATCGCCTCCAACAATCATGCCCGTTGAAAGAAACCCTGACACATTGAAAGAGTGCAGCCGGTTCGACCGTCGGACGTTCGTGTCGCTGTTCGGTGCAGCGGCTGCGGGCGCAGCGCTGGCACCGAACCCGCTCGCTGCACAAGCGCCGTCGCCCATTACTCGACTGATTCCCAGTACCGGAGAACGGCTGCCCGTAATCGGCATGGGCTCATGGATCACCTTTCACGTTGGAGACAACGCGGACGAGCGCGCCGTCCGGGTGGAAATCCTTCGGCAGTTCTTCTCCCGAGGCGGCGCGCTCATCGATTCTTCACCGATGTACGGACTTTCCGAGGAGGTAATCGGCCATTGTCTCGAGCGGCTCGGCAATCCCGGTGCGCTGTTTTCCGCCACCAAGGTGTGGACTCTCGGTGAGCTGTTAGGCATCAGTCAGATGAAGCACTCGGAGTATCTCTGGGGCGGCGACGGATTCGACCTGATGCAGATCCACAACCTGGTCGACTGGCAAACTCATCTTAAGACGCTGCTTCGATGGAAAGAGGAGGGCAGAATCCGCTACATCGGAGTCACCACCTCCCACGGTCGCCGCCACGATGAGCTGGAGCAGATAGTAAAGAGTGAGCCTATCGATTTCGTTCAGCTCACCTACAACATCATCGACCGCCAGGCGGAGAACCGTCTGCTGCCCGCCGCCGCTGATCGCGCTGTTGCGGTCATCGTCAACCGTCCGTTTCGTCGCGGCGCGTTGCCGGATCGCCTTAAGGGGAAGCCGCTGCCGGCATGGGCGGTTGAGTTCGGGTGCGAGAACTGGCCTCAGTTTCTGCTCAAGTTCATCGTCTCCCATCCCCACGTCACTTGCGCCATACCGTCCACGTCCCGGGTTGACCACATGATGGAGAATATGGGTGCGAATTTCGGTCGGCTCCCGGATATGCAGACGAGACGACGCATGATTCGCTATGTCGAAGAAGTCATTTAGTCTACCCGGCAGAGAGGATTGTGGCCGCTGAGAGCATCAAACCCCGCGGAGAAAGGCTGCGCGAAGCCGTGCGCTGGCTGTCGCAATCCGGGCGTATAACGCCTGAGCGAATCGAAGAGGCTGCAGCGCGTTTCGATCTATCCCCTCTGGAGGCGGAATTTCTTTTGCGCGAGTTTCTCCAGCGCTCTGAATGATCGCGTTCGACTCAAAGAGGCACTAACCTCTCGCTTCCAATTCCGATCCAAGACAATCTCGCACTGTTTCATATTCCGGCTCTACGCGCCCGAGCAGCTCGTTACTCGAATCGATCCGGTTTCGTCGAGCCCCTTCTTCGAGTCGCCGGCACAGATCGCCAAGCCTGTTCGCGCCCACCAGATAGCTGCTCGATTTGAGACTGTGTGCGGCATTCCTGATCCCGGTGACGTCGCCGGCATCCACCGCCGCGCGGAGCGCATCCAGAGAGGCCTTGGAGCTCTCATAAAACAGCCGAATGGTTTCGCTCAGCACGTCGCGCTTGGCGCGGTGCTGCAGACTGCGCAGCTTTTCGATGACCGAGGCGTCGAGCACTGGCCCGTTGTCCTTGCCGTTTCCTTTTCCGGCAGTGCTTGGGTCTTGGGATCCACAGGCCGGCGTTTCACGGCCGAGCTTTGCGGAGCGCACGTGCTTTTGCAGCATGTAGCGCAACTGCTCCTCGGTGAAAGGCTTGGCCAGATAGTCGCTCATGCCGGCTTCCAGACAGCGCTCCCGATCGCCACTCATCGCGTTGGCGGTCAGGGCAACGATAGGTAAGGGCAGCTCCGGGCTGCGTTTCCGTTCGTCGAGCCTGATGCGGCGGGTGGCTTCGTACCCGTCCACGACGGGCATCTGGCAATCCATGAACACGAGATCATAGTCATCAGAGAGCGCGGCGTTCACGCCCTCGCTGCCGTCCACTGCCACGTCGACATTGCAGCCGATGCTCTCCAGCATGGTCTGAACGACGAACAGATTGACCGGGTTGTCTTCCACGACGAGCACGTGTGCGCTTACCGGTGCCGATTCTTTCTCCGCCGCTCCCTTGACCATTTTCATCCCCGCGTTTCCGGCGTTCATGGCTTGCACCACAGCATCGTGCAGGCTTCGCATATGCACGGGCTTGCGGAGCTCCACCACCGACTCCGGAACCGCGTCATCAGCGGACACAGTGAAGTCGTGGTAGGTGACCAGCACGATGAGTTTTGTGTCTTGACTCGTTTCATCTTTCTTGATCTCCGAATAGACATCGCCGATCTCCCGGCCACCGAGGTCGCGTTCCATGATCAGGAGGTCGTAAGGCTTGCCGGATGCCGCGCAGTCCCGCAGCAGCGTGATCGTTTTTCGGTAACTGGTCGCCAGATGGCACATGGCTCCCCAGTCTCTGAGCTGCGTGGCGACCGCGTGCGCAGATGCAGAATGGGATTCCGCCACCAGGACCCGAAGAGAAGCGATTGACGGGTGAGGCGGGAACGGCGTCTGCACGATATCGGACTGGAGCGCCAGCGACAGCTCGAACCACAGGCAGGTTCCCTGTCCAGGCTCGCTGCTTACGCCGATGCTTCCACCCATGAGCTTGACCAGTTGTTTGCATATTGCCAGACCCAGGCCGGTGCCGCCGCGCTTGCGGGTCTGGAAGTCGTCACTCTGACGAAAGGATTCGAATATTCTTTCGTGATTGCAGGCGTCGATACCGACTCCTGTGTCGGAGACCTCGAATCTGAATGTCGCGGATTCGTTGACGCACTTGATCGGAGTCACGCGAATAACGATTTCACCTTCGTCGGTGAACTTAATCGCGTTGGCAACGATGTTGACAAGAACCTGGCGCAGACGACCGGCATCGGCGCAGACCGCGTCGGGCGACTCCGAAGGAAATTGCACGCACAGATCCAGTCCCTTCTCCTGGGCGGAAGTCGCAAGCATGTCCGCGACCTCGTGAATCAGAGCCCGCAGATCCAAGTTTTCCATCACCAGGTTCAGCTCCCCGGCCTCTATTTTCGAGAAGTCCAGGATGTCGTTGATCAGTCTGGCAAGATAGTGGCCGCTGTCCTTGATGGTATCCAGGTACTTCAGCTGCTGGCTCGATAACTCCGTTTTTCCCATCAGCTCCGCGATGCCGATGACGCCGTTCAAGGGCGTCCGGATTTCATGGGTCATGGTGGCGAGAAACTCGGATTTGACCCGCTCGCCGGCCTCCGCCATGTGTTTGGCCTTCTTGAGGTTCTCTTCTGCGGTCCATCGCTGGTCGATCATGCGGTTGAACGCCTCCCCGAGACGTTCGAATTCGTCGCCGGAATGAATATTGGCGCTCTTGGAAAAATCGCCGCGTCCAATCGCGTCCGTAAGATGCATCAATCGCGCGAGAGGACGGGTGACGGCGCTTCCGATGCCCCACGCGAGCGCGCCCGCGAGCAGAATCACAGCGCCGGCCACCAGCCCGATCTGGGCCATCAGCCGTTTGGGCTCGGCGAAGAACTCGGTGTTGGGGAGGACCGCATGCAACTGCCACGGCAGAAGCTCCACCGGCGCGCTTGCAACCTGCTCGTCCGAAAACCGCCGCTCCGGGAGGGCCGAATCCATGGCGCCCGATCCCATGGCGGCGGCAGCGTTCGCCCTTCGTTCGGCGGACGAGTTCCCGTGACCCAGCAGGATCCTGTCGGCCTGGTCGATGACCAGGTAATAGCCGGTGTTGCCGATGCGCTGCTTGCCCAGTGTCCGGGTGAAATGATTCAGCGGAGTGATCCCGAGCAGCGTGCCGCCGTACTCGCCGAAGAAGTTGCGTACCGAATAGGCGAACCCGACGCTTCTTCCATAGCGGGGATAATCTTCCACCAGCTCCATGTGAACCTTATTGGGCTGGGCGAAGGCCTTGCGAAAAAGCGGGTGAGCGCTGAGATCGTCATGCTTGTTGTTCTCCTTGCCCCGCTCGAACTTGAGCTCCTCGACGCCAGATTCCTCGATGTAGCTCAAGACCGGAAAGCGGTCATTGTTGTCGATGAACAGGCGGTCGAGCGAGTAGTATGCGGAGGCGCTCGCATAGCGTTCCATCGCCTCCGAGCGCGCGATTTGCTCGAGTCTGGAGCCGTATTCCATGAGCTTCCAGTTGATCTTAGCCGCCTCGTAGCTCGCGAGCTTCTGCAGGCGATCATCCTGAGCCCTCAGGATTCCGCCGAGGATCAGCCTGTAGTTGAACACGCCAAAGCCGACCGCCACGATCACCAGCAGACTGATGATCCCGGCGAGCAGCTTCAGACGGACAGACCCGAACATGTACACCACACGGTTCATCGATTAATCAATACGCGCCCTCGACCGCGAGAACATCGACTGGCCGTGCGCCATGCTTGTGCATGACCTTGTGCGCCTCCGGCGTGGCGAGAAAACGCAAGAACTTCAACACTTCCTCCGGTGGGTCGGTGCGGTGAACCAGTCCGTAGACCAACGGTACCTGAGTGCCGCTGTTCCAGAGGTTCGATTCAGCGGAAGAAACCCCTTCCACCTCGACCACCTTGAGCCCGCTTCCTTTAACCAGGCCGAGCGGCGCGTAAGTGATCGTGTATTCGTACTCGGTGACCAGATCCACGCTCTCCTGGCTGTTGAATGATTGCTTCGCCACTTTGTTTTCCAGCGCGCCGAACTCCGGGAAGCCTTTGACCAGCGCTTTGAGTGTCGATCCGGCATCCCGAGTGATGGGATAAATCTTGTGATCCGGTCCACCGACTTCCCGCCAGTTGGTTATCTCACCCGAGTAAATCGCCAGGATCTGATCTTTCGTAAGGCGCTCTACGCCAGTCACCTTGGGGTTAATCACGAAGACTATTTGCGACATCGCAAATGGGCGGTACGCGAGCTTCTGTTCGCGTTCCCTTTCCTTGAGCGGACGGGACACCGCCGCGAGGCTCGATTTTCCGCTTGCGACCTCCTTGATGCCGCCCCGCGACCCGACAGGCTCTGGAATGTGCACCTTCAGTTCGGACTGCGAGGCGTTATATGCCTGCGCCAGATCGACGAGGAGCGGAGTGAACGCCTCTGTTCCCGGAATGGACAGCGACTGTTTGCCGAATACGGGCGCGCTGAAAACAAGGACGATCAGAATTGCCCCGATTGAACGCTTGGACATGTACATTGCATTTGCCTCCCTGGTTGATTACCTGTTGCGGTAACGGATTTCGCGTGACTCGATTTACCGAACCTTAGGCGACACGCCGGCAGTTCCGCTGCCCCGAAAGGCACAGGAAGACCGGCATTTGGCCAACCCCTTTGACTTCGATGGGTCCCCGTGATTCGAAATCGAACCTGTGTTTGAGCCGTCCCCGGGTCTCCGCCGTCACCTGCACGCGACCCGGCATGCCTTGCGACTCCATCCGGCTCGCGATGTTTACCGTCTCTCCCCAGACGTCATAGACGTACCGGGTCTCACCGATAATGCCCGCGACCACGGGGCCGGTGTGCATGCCGACGCGAAGCTGCAGCTTCACCGCATCGAGATACTCCAGGGACTCGACGGCTGCGATCGCTTCCAGGGCGAACCGCATGCACCTGCCTTCGTGACTGCCGGCGTGCGGCGATATCCCGCCGACCACCAGATAAGCGTCCCCTATGGTCTTGATCTTCTCGAGGCCGTGCCTGCCGGCGAGCTGATCCAGGCGGTGAAATACTCGGTTCAGTAATTCAACCAGCTCCGAAGCGGCAATTCGGGAAGACAGGTGCGTGAACCCCACGATGTCGGCGAATACCACCGTTACGTCGTCAATGAAGTCCGCGATGCGCCGCTCGCCATTGCGAAGACGGCTGGCGACGCTCACGGGAATGACGTCGTAGAGGACGGCTTCAGACTTCTTTTTTTCGGCCCGAACCTGGGCAAGAAGCTCGCGCTCCTTGTTGCTGAAGAACTTGCGCTCGAGTCCCGCGCGCACCCGCGCCCGCAGCAGCACCTCGTCCACGGGCTTGACGAGATGGTCGTCGGCGCCGTGCTCGATACATTCGATCACGCTCTCGACGTCGTCCACGGCGGTCACCATGATCACCGGAATGGCGTTGAGCTCGGCGCGCGACTTCATGTGGTCCAGCACCTGACGGCCATCCATCCCGGGCATCCGGATGTCGAGAAGCACGAGGTCGATTTCCCGGCCGGACTCAAGCACGCGCAAGACCTCGGCGCCGCTGGCCGCCTCGAGCAGATTTTCGAAGCCGTTGGCCGCCAGCAGCGTCATGATCGCGTTGCGATTGTCCGCGAGGTCGTCCACCACGAGGATGGTCATGCGCAACAGCTCATCGGGAATTCTGGAACGCATCAGTCGCCGCCCGTCTGTTGAATCGGTTCCAGTTGGGCGTCCACTCGAGAGGCTGCCCATGAAGGTCGTCGCGCGACGCCGGGCTTCCGTCTGGAAAAAGTCGTTTTCAAGAAATAGATCACCCCGGTAAGCCAAAGCAGCACCGCGAGCAGATGCACCGGAAGAAACAGCCAGAACCGCAGGTCGACCTCCAGCGATCCGAAGACGCTGCCGGAAAGCGGCTGATGTCGCCCGATAAGGCCCTGATGGAGGTCTTCCCAGAAATCACGGCTGAATGGCTCGACGGTGAGCACCTGGCCGGTGCTCGCATCCAGCTGAGCACGCACGCCATGTCGGGTGCGCACCGTTACGACGCCCTGGCCGGGGTGGGTATA
>DATIPL010000214.1:0-4847 GCA_035471965.1 Gammaproteobacteria bacterium | reverse complement strand
ATACTCATCTTTTCCAGTCATGCCAGAAGCTTCCGCATGGACACGGATTCGTTGCGTGAATTCGGCCTCGATGACATCAGCGCACGGACCATTCCATTGGATTTTCGACGCAGCCCGCGAGTTCACTGCTGCTGGCGGATAACCCGGAGTTGACGTTCATCTACGTGGTGAATCCGGACTTCGGCGCGGAAAAACGCACGTGATCTCATCGTCTTTGCGTGGCGCCGTTGTCGTCCTCGTCTGCGGCGTCATCATCCTCATCCTATCCTTCGGCATTCGCACCAGCTTCGGGATTTTCCTCAATCCGGTAACCGAATCCCTGGGCACCGGCAGAGAGGCCTTCGCCCTCGCTATGGCGGTTCAGAATCTGCTGTGGGGCCTCGCCCAGCCGCTTGCCGGCGCAGTTGCCGACCGCTATGGACCCGGCCGGGTGGTTGCCGTCTGCGGCGGACTCTATGCACTGGGACTTTACCTCATGGCCCACGCGGCAACCCCGGGCGAGCTGATGCTGAGCGCCGGCCTGCTCATCGGCATCGGCCTGAGCGGGACGGGGTTTCCGGTAGTGCTCGCGGTCATCGGCCGCAGCGTTTCTGAGGAGAAACGCAGCCTTTACTTGGGTATCGGGAGCGCCGGCGGTTCCTCTGGCCAGCTTCTGATGGTGCCCGCCGGCCATTTCCTGCTGAATGGATTCGGCTGGGTATCGGCACTCCTGATTCTGGCGGCGATAACCTGCGTCACGGTGCCGCTGGCGGCCGCGTTTGCCGGTCGCAGCGGGAGCAGCGGTCTGGGTGTAGTCGGCGACCAGTCCATTAGCGACGCGGTCAAGGAAGCAGGACGCCATTCGGGCTTCTGGTTCCTGACAGCCGGGTTTTTCGTCTGCGGCTTTCACGTCGCGTTCATAGCCACGCACCTGCCGGCTTTCATCCTCGATAACGGCGGCACCGCTGCAATCGGCGCGGCGGCGCTGGCAATCATAGGACTCGGAAATATCGTCGGGTCGTTCACCTGCGGCGTGCTCGGCGGCCGTTACAGCAAGAAATACGTGCTCAGCGGACTGTATCTCGCGCGTGCGCTTGCGTTCACATTATTCATGCTTGTGCCGCTGTCGGATACGTCCATTCTGGTTTTCTCGGCCGTGATCGGCATGCTCTGGCTGGGCACGGTCCCACTCACCAGCGGGCTCGTGGGACAGATTTTCGGCGTTCGCTACATGGCGATGCTGTTCGGCTTCGTTTTCTTCAGTCACCAGCTGGGCAGCTTCCTGGGCGCATGGTTTGGCGGCTACATCTTCGATCAAACCGGCTCCTACGATCCGGTTTGGTGGATGTCCGTGGCCCTCGGTGTGACCGCGGCGGTGCTGCATTGGCCAATCAAAGATGCGCCGCTGTCCCGACTTGCCGAGCAGCGGGCCTGATGAAAACGCCCCGTCGTCGAGGAACGGTTTTCGCGCCTATCTAGAACCTATCTCAAAATTTGCGAGCGCAGGCGAGACAAGGCAAAAACAGGCGAAAAAGCGGAGTTTACACGATAGTAAATGAGCATTTTGAGTCTGTTTTTAACGCCTTACGGCCAAGCACAGCAATTTTGAGATAGGTTCTAGCCTTCGTCGCGGCTGCGTATTTGCTGCTTCAGCTCATGCAATACGGAACGCTCGGCCAGATCCGGCTCACCGCAGTGGCGCAGCATCGAGGTTCGTGCTTCGTCTCTGAGTGCCACCGCACGCTCCCAATCGGACCGGTCCACATCGGTAGACGGCCGCAGCGGCTCCAGAATTTCGACCCTGATGCGGCCGCGCCGGGCAAACCAAGAATCGCCCCGCAGGATGGAGCGCGTGCCTCGAATGGTCACGGGCACGACCACGACCTTCGACGACACCGCAGCCGCGAACGCACCCAGCTGAAACGGAAGCAAACCCGGCATCCGGTGCAGAGTGCCTTCCGGGAAGTAGGCCAGAGGCGTTCCGCTCTGCAATGCCGCCGCGGCGGCCCGCGCATCTTCGAGAATGCGCTGTCGGTCGAAGCGCTCGACGAAGCGCACCCCGATCTTTCTGAGAAAAATGCGTGAGAACGCCGAGTCGGCCAGCTCGCGCTTGGCCACGAACGCGACCGGCCGCGGCAGTGCCGCGACCAGCGCAAGCCCGTCGAGGTAGCTCGCGTGATTAGAGACCAGCACGAAAGCGCCCTCGGCGGGGACATTCGCTTCTCCGCTCACCTTGAGCGGCACCCTGCCCAGTCGCAGCAGCGCGCGCGCAACTCTGCCGGCGCGGCGAAAGCCCGAGTCCGGCGAGGGCGAAAGCACCACTGCCGGCCAGGCCGCGGCGACAGCGGTGCCGAACAGGACGAGGGCATAGCCGGCGAACAAGAGCGAGCCGGCGGATCGGAGCCATCGGCGCACCGATGGCGCCAATCCGGTGAGCGCGAGCCTCAGGAGCTGAAGCCAAACGGCGCGCCCGGAAGGCTTCAGCCGGCCCGTTTCGTAAAGCTCTCGAACCGCCGAGCGGCGAATTTTCCCGCTGGACGTCTTCAGCACCGTGCGCGGCGCGACCAGCACAATATCGTCCGCGGGCATTCCCAGCACGTCTTGAGTGAGCGAGCCAATGGCCTCCCGCATCACCGATTTCCGAGAGGCGTCGTTTTCCCGCGTCTCGGCAACGACGACCAGACGCTCGGTGCCCGACTCCGCTTCGGAGACGCCGAAAACGGCGACGCATCCCCGGCGCACGCCCGCGATGTCCGCAATGCCTTCTTCGAGCTCATAGGGATAGATGTTGCGACCACCCCGAATGACCACGTCTTTGGTGCGTCCAGTGACGTAGACCTCGCCCTCGGCGATATAGCCTCGATCCCCGGACACCAGCCATTCGTCGTGAAACAATGATTCGGTAGGCTCGGGATTGCGAAAGTATCCGCTGGTGGTGGCCGGGCCTTTGAACTCCAGCGCGCCTTCCTCCCGCTCCCCGGCCTCGTGGCCCGTGTCGTCGACGATACGCACCTCGAACTCGGGAATGGGCACGCCGCAGGAAACATATTCTGCGCACTCCGAATCTTCGGCATCCGCCGGCACCGCCTTACCGGTGCGCGCCAGAACGTCGCGCTTGACTCGATCGATTCTGGGGCCGCGGTTTACCGGCGTGAAGGCGACGCCGAGGGTGGCCTCGGCGAGACCGTAAACCGGCGTCAGCGCCCGCCGCTTGAAGCCGTAGGGCTCGAAGCGCTCGGCGAAGGCCGAAAGCGTGGACGGACTCACCGGCTCCGCGCCGTTGAAGGCCAGGCGCCAGCCGCTCAAGTCCAGTCCTTCGATGTCTTCGTCACGGACGCGCCGAACACAGAGCTCAAAGGCAAAATTCGGGCCGCCGGAAATGGTGCCGCCGTAGTCCTGAATCGCCTTCAGCCAGCGCTCCGGACGTCTCAGAAAAGACAGCGGCGACATGAGGACCAGTGGAAAGCCGTAAACGATGCTGCCGAGCCAGGCTCCGATGAGCCCCATGTCGTGGTAAAGCGGAAGCCAGCTCACGAAAACGTCCGACGAGTTCACCTCAAGCGCACGACGCATGGCGTCGAGGCTCGAGATCAAATTGCCATGGGTCAAAACCACGCCTTTTGGATTGCCGGTGCTGCCCGAGGTGTACTGCAGAAACGCGATGTTGTCGGGGGTCACGGGCGAAATATTCAAAAGCGTCCCGTGTCCGCCGAGCTCGTCGGCAGTGACGACCGTTTTCAAGCTTTCCACCAGCGAAGCGAGCAGGCGGGTGACCTGCTTGGCCCGGTCGAATGTAATGAGCGTCGTCACCCGCGCGTTGGTCAGGATGCCCGCCTGACGACGAAAGTGATCTTCGATCTGGGCAACGCGGGCCGGTGGATAAATGGGCACCGGTATGCCGCCGGCAAGAAGTATCGCGATGAAGCTGGACAGGTACTCGACACCGGTCGGCAGCATGATGGCCACGGCTTCGCCCGGTTCGTGGCCGTGGGCCCGGAGCCCGGCCGCGTACGCCTGACTCTCGCTGAGCAGTTCAGCGTAGCTCAAGCGCCGCGCAGCCGCGTCGTCTTCGAGAAGGTGAACATGGATACGCTGCGGGTGCGCGTGAATATGCCAAAGCAGCGCGTCGACCAGGTTTGCGGCGCCACCCGGTGCGTCGTCCAGAATTTCTGACCCGCCTTCCTCCAAGTCCACTGCGGGCGCTTGCGATGCCGCCGCTTCCGCCCGGGTTTCTCTCGCCGCGCCCGACCGCAGCGCGCGCAGAATGTCCCTGGGCGTCTCGGCCTCAGCCATGTCTCGCTCCGACAGGGATGCGCCGAATTCACGCTCGATGCGGGTCAAGAGCTCCATCCGGCTCAAGCTGTCCAGCCCCAGGTCGCGGTCCAGAGTCGTGTCCATACGAACTCGCCCGCGGTAGCTGAGATTCGGATTCAGTCTCCTGGCGAAGGTTTCAATCGACGCGCAAAGGGCGCTCGCGCTCGGCACGCGAGCCTCGTCGGCAACTGCGGCATCGGGCGCACTCATGACGAACTCTCCGAAGCGGTGCCGATGGAGACCTTATCCGGCTTATCGATTTGTCCGAGCATGGATCGCATGGCTCCAGTATAAGTAGCGCGACCGTGCACCGGAACTCACGGCTGGCTTTCAAATTCCCGGCGACGGCAAGGGGGTCCAGGCAACGCCGGACACCCGGCTCTCCCCGGCGAGTGAACGGTGGAATGCGCCTCTCTTCACCGCCCGCTCAGCCTGCGCGAAGCCCCTGCGTCGAACATCGAGAAGAACTTCAGCGCCCTGCTCCTGTTGATTGGCGATCGCCTATAGACGAAGTGGAGAATGTCCTGCGTGGATTGATGCGAAAAGACACGATG
>DATIPL010000213.1:0-5682 GCA_035471965.1 Gammaproteobacteria bacterium | reverse complement strand
ATCTCATTGGTGAGTTTGTGCGCCATATCCAGATCCGCCGAACAGCAGCTCATGACCATATGGGTGTGTCGTTCGGCTTCGCTCAGAACCGCGGAAATGAGGCTTCGCTCGATGAGCCGGGTGACCTGGCTGTGCTGTTTCTCGTCCGGCTCGATGCCGAGCAGGGCGCAGACGGCCTTGGCGGTGCTATCCGCGTTCTCAGAGATGTTCATGCCACTTCCTCCTTCAGGCTGCTGACCGGGCCGGGTTTATTTTTCTGCAACTTCGAACGCGCCGACGGGATATCCAGGCAGTGGAATTGCGGCGGAAACTCCGTCCTCCGGCGCGAGTTTCGCCGGACGCCTCGCTAGTCTACCGCGGCCGCCCGCCGCCGCCACCCTGCCGCGCCGCCGCAGTTCGCGTCAGGAATGCCCGCCGGGGCCCGATTACCACCTTCCAGGCGGGCCGGGCCGCGTCGAGTGCCCGCCAGCACACTCCTCCCGGCTTGTCTCGGCGCGCATCCATCCGGGGTCGCCAGGGAACGGCCCGAAGGCGGGCGCGGACGCCCCTCATCGCTTATAAATGCCTGAGGATAAAGGATTGTCTTGAGGCTTCTCGGAAGATTATGGTAGCTTTCTCGGGGCGCTACGGATTTATTTGACTGGAACGGGTCCGGGGCGTCTTCCGGAGCCGAGTCTGGCCGTTCAAATAAGACGCAAATCAATAAGCTAGTGGAGGAGTCAAAATGAAACTCGTCAAGAAACTCGCCGTTTCTGCGGCGCTGGCTTCCCTGGCCTTCGCCGGCGTGGCCCATGCGGGCACGCTGGAGGACGTCAGAGCCAAGGGCCACCTGCAGTGCGGAGTGAGCCAGGGCCTTCCTGGATTTTCCAACCCGGATCAGAGTGGAAACTGGGTCGGGCTCGATGTGGACCTCTGCCGCGCGGTCGCCGCAGCGGTCTTCGGCAACGCCAACAAGGTCAAGTATTCACCGCTTTCTGCGAAAGAGCGTTTTACCGCGCTGCAGTCCGGTGAGGTTGACATCCTTTCCCGCAATACCACCTGGACACTCGTCCGGGATACGGCGCTGGGCCTCAATTTCGCCGGCGTGAACTACTACGACGGTCAGGGCTTCATGGTGCGCAAGGACCTCGGCGTCACCAGCGCCAAGCAGTTGGCCGGCGCGGCAGTCTGCGTGAATATCGGCACCACCACCGAGCTCAACATGGCGGACTTTTTCCGGGCGAACAACATGAACTACAAGCCTGTGGTGTTCGAAAAGGCGGACGAAGTGGTCGCGGCATATGATTCCGGTCGCTGCGACGTGTACACCACCGACCGTTCCGGGCTGGCGGCGCAGCGGCTGAAGCTGAAGGACCCCAACGCACATATGGTGCTTCCCGAGACGATCTCCAAGGAGCCGCTGGGCCCGGTGGTGCGCCATGGCGACGATCAGTGGTTCGATATCGTCAAGTGGACGCTCTACTGCATGGTCGAGGCCGAGGAGTACGGCCTCAGCTCGAAGAACGTCGACGAGATGAAGGCCAATTCGTCCAATCCGCAGATCAAGCGTCACGTCGGCACTGAAGGCGACATGGGCAAAAGCCTGGGTCTGCCGAACGACTGGTGCTACAACGTGATCAAGCAGGTGGGCAACTACGGCGAGAGCTACGCCAGGAATGTCGGGCCGGAAACGCCGCTCGATCTTTCCCGCGGCGTGAACGCTCAGTGGAAGGACGGCGGTCTGCAGTACGCCATGCCGATTCGCTGATCGCCCTCGCGATCGGTTAAGCTATTCGGGTCGGGCCCGGTGCAATGCCGGGCCCGCATCCCAGCCGGGTCGTGAAGTTCCGGTCTAGAACAAATAAAGAACTGATAACGGAGGAGAAGGGTGGCCGCCGACCCCAAGCAGATCTCCGCTGACGTTTCGGCACCGCCGGGCAAGCCCGCGTTCTGGAACGATCCGGCGTGGCGGGCGATATTCTTCCAGGTGCTCGTGCTCGTTGGCGTGGTGGTTTTCGCCGCCTTCCTCGTAAGGAACACGCTGCACAACATGGAAAGCCGGGGAATATCCTCGGGATTCGACTTTCTCAGCAAGACCGCCGGATTCAGTATCGGCGAAACCCATTTCGGCATCAGCTACAGCGAGGAAAACACCTACGGCAAGACCTTCCTCGTCGGCCTGATGAATACCATATGGGTGTCCATGTGGGGCATCTTCGTCGCGACCGTCCTCGGTTTCATCATCGGCGTGCTGCGATTGTCGCCGAACTGGCTGGTCTCCAAGCTGGCGATGGTCTATATCGAGACGATTCGCAACATTCCGTTGCTGCTGCAGATATTTTTCTGGTACTTCGCCATATTAAGGCCGTTGCCGGGCCCACGAGGCAGCATTCAGCTTTCCTTCCCGGTGATTAATTTCACCCACCTGATCACGACCGTCATTCTGTCGGCCGCTGCCATATTTCTGATCTGGTGGTTCGGCGTCAAGAAGCGTGAGGAGGCCAATCAGAAGGGGATGCCGATGTGGATGGTCGTCCTCGCCGGCGTAATCTCGGTGCTGATCATCGGACAGATCGTCAGCCTGGTTACGGGCGCCGGGCTGGTGGCGCAGTGGAACGAGAGCTTTTTCCTCAATAACCGGGGGCTATCGTACCCGCAGCCGATCCCGGAAGAAGGGTTTTTCGTGACGGGCTGGGCCATCGCCATCGGCGTCGTTGCCACATATTTCGTCCGACGCTGGGCCAAGAAGCGACAGGACGAAACCGGCCAGCAGTTCCCCGTATTTCTGACCGGGCTGGGCCTCATCGTCGGTCTTCCGCTCATCGTGTTCATCGTCAGCGGGTTTCCGCTGCACTTCGATTATCCGAAGCTCACCGGCTTCAACTTCACCGGCGGCAGCGTGCTGACGCCGGAGTTCATCTCCCTGCTGCTTGCGCTGTCTTTCTACACTGCGGCTTTCATCGCCGAGATCGTGCGTGCCGGCATCAACTCGGTGAGCCACGGCCAGACCGAGGCGGCGCGCGCTGTGGGGCTGAGGGCCAATCCAATACTGCGGCTCGTGATCATCCCCCAGGCGCTCAGAGTCATCATTCCGCCGCTTACGAGCCAGTATCTGAACCTGACCAAGAACTCATCGCTGGCGGCGGCCATCGCTTACCCGGATATCGTGCTGGTTTTCGCCGGCACGACGTTGATGCAAACCGGGCAGGCGGTGGAGATCATCGCCATCACCATGGGGGTGTACCTGACTCTCAGCCTGCTGATTTCCACGTTCATGAACTGGTATAACGAAAAGATGGCCCTGGTAGAGCGATAGCTGATGGCGGACGCTGCGAAAAACCACGCACCAGGGGAACATCCGGATCTTCCGCCGCCGAAGACGGAAGTCGGCGTCTGGGGATGGATGTACCACAATCTTTTCTCTTCGCCCCTCAACAACTTTCTCACTTTCTTCGGAATCTTTCTGGTCTGGTGGATATTCCCGCCCATGATCGACTGGCTGTTTATCAGCGCCGACTGGGTTGGGGATTCCCGCGCCGACTGCAGTCGCGAGGGAGCGTGCTGGGTTTACATCGGGGTATGGTTCAAGCAGCTCATGTACGGTCGCTACCCGGACGAGGAGCTCTGGCGAATCAATTCGATGTACCTCCTCGGCGCCATCGGGTTGGCCTGGCTCATCTGGCCGAATCTCAAATACAAAAGCTGGGTCGGCGTATTCATGCTGTTCGTTTTCCCGGTGATGTGCTACTTCATGTTCTCGGGAGGCTCCTTCGGTCTGGAAAGAATCGAAACCCCGCTTTGGGGCGGATTGTTTCTCACCCTGGTCATCGCCGTGGTCGGCATTGTTGCTTCGCTGCCCATAGGAATCGTGCTGGCGCTCGGGCGCCAGTCGAAGAACATGCCGGTGATCAAGGCCATCTGCGTCGGCTTCATCGAGCTGTGGCGGGGAGTGCCGCTCATTACGGTACTGTTCATGGCATCGGTCATGTTTCCCTTGTTCATGCCCGAAGGCATGAACTTCGACAAGCTGATACGCGCTCTCGTGGGCGTAATGCTGTTTTCCGCCGCCTACATGGCGGAGGTGGTACGAGGAGGCCTGCAGGCGATTCCCAAGGGACAGTACGAAGCCGCGGACGCGCTGGGACTGAGTTACTGGAAATCCATGGCGCTGATCATCCTTCCGCAGGCCCTCAAGATAGTGATTCCCGGCATCGTCAACACCTTTATCGGCCTGTTCAAGGACACCACGCTGGTGCTGATCATCGGCCTGTTCGACTTCCTGGGCATGGCCCAGGCGGTGGCCACGAACCCGGACTGGCTGGGGTTCGCGGTCGAGGGCTATGTATTCGTGGCCTTCGGTTTCTGGATCTTCTGCTTCGGCATGTCTCGCTACAGCCAGTATCTGGAAGACAAACTGCACACCGGTCATAAGAGATAGCGCGTAAAGGGTCAGGAGAATGGCAGAGCAAAACATCGAAAGTCGCGGGCAGGCCCTCGCCGCCGAGGGAATGACCATCAGTGAGGAAGAGGTCATCAAGCTCGTCGACATGCACAAATGGTACGGCCAGTTCCACGTGCTCAAGAACATCAACCTCACGGTCAAAAAAGGCGAACGTATCGTCATCTGCGGACCATCGGGTTCGGGGAAGTCGACGCTCATAAGATGTATCAACCGCCTGGAGGAACACCAGCGGGGTCAGATCATCGTGGAAGGGACCGAACTCACCGGGGATTTGAAACACATCGAGCTCATTCGTCGTGAGGTCGGCATGGTATTTCAGCACTTCAATCTCTTTCCGCATCTAACGGTGCTGCAGAATTTGACGCTTGCCCCGATTTGGGTAAAGAAAATGCCGCGGCACGAGGCCGAAGCGATCGCCATGAAGTACCTGGAACGCGTGAAGATTCCGGAGCAGGCGAAGAAGTTTCCGGGACAGCTGTCCGGTGGTCAGCAGCAGCGGGTCGCCATCGCCCGTTCCCTTTGCATGAACCCGAAAATCATGCTGTTCGACGAGCCGACTTCGGCGCTCGATCCGGAGATGATCAAAGAGGTTCTGGACGTCATGGTCGAGCTGGCGAAGACGGGTATGACCATGCTCGTGGTCACTCACGAGATGGGGTTCGCCAAAACCGTCGCCAATCGGGTGATATTCATGGACGAAGGCGAGGTCATCGAAGAGAACGAGCCGCAAGAGTTCTTCAATCATCCTCAGCACGACCGCACCAAGCTTTTCTTGAGCCAGATTTTGGCGCACTAAAAAAAGCCGATAACAATGCCAGGCTAACTACGGCGGCTTCGGCCGCCGATTTTTTTGCTTAGCTGAGTATGTGATTTCCGGGGTTAATCAAAATATTGCCGCCATGGAATCGGCTCTGGGATTGTAGATGGTAGATAGTAGATGGTAGACGGGGCGACGCAGTCTGGTTTTCGGTTCCCTATCTACCATCTACCGTCTACCATCTACGAGACCCTACTCATCGATCCGTTTTCATGCGCGGAGTTCATCCATTGTCATGCGTGAACACTCTTTTATCTCTCTCAGCCCGAACGGCTTTCACCGCGTCGTCTACAGCGACTTCGGCGATCCTGAAAACAAACATGTGCTCATCTGCGTTCACGGGCTGACGCGTAACGGCCGGGACTTCGATACTTTCGCGGAAGCGCTTTGCGATCATTATCGGGTGATTTGTCCGGATGTCCCT